>JBLFWZ010000012.1:0-39954 GCA_047611905.1 Gammaproteobacteria bacterium
GATTCTACGAGCACCCTGGTGTCGATTGGATGTCGATGACGCGCGCCGTTATAGAGTTAGTCCAGACGCGCGAAAAACGACAAGGCGGCAGCACGATAACGATGCAAGTGGCGCGAAACTTCTTTCTAACGCCAGAGAAAACCTACGAGCGGAAATTAAAGGAAATCGTCCTGGCGGTGAAAATCGAGCAAGAGTTGTCTAAAGACGCGATTCTCGAGCTTTATCTCAACAAGATATTTCTCGGCCATCGAGCGTACGGTGTCGGCGCAGCGGCCGAGGTGTACTACGGTGCGGCGCTTGAAGAGCTGACCCTGGGGCAAATTGCGATGATAGCCGGCCTACCGAAAGCGCCCTCCAATACAAATCCAATTACCAATCCGCCAGCCGCCGAAGGTCGCCGGGGATATGTTCTGTCGCGGATGCTGAAGCTGGGCTACATAGACAAAGCCGCGCACGACGAGGCAGCAGCAGAACTTGTCGCAACGACAGTGCATGGCTTGCGCACAGAAGTTAACGCGCCGTATGTCGCAGAAATGGTCCGCGCCTACTTGCTCGAGCATTACCCTGAAGACGCGTACACCGCCGGATACCGGGTATTCACGACGCTCGATTCGACCAAACAAGATGCCGCAACCGAAGTATTGCAATCGACATTGCTCGCCTATGATCGTAGGCACGGTTATAGAGGTGTCGAACAACATCACGAATTGCCGGTTGACCAGGAACTTGACGGGCGTGAGCTACCCCGAAGTTATGTTGATATCGGACCGTTACGTGCTGCGTTGGTTATTGATGTTACTGATACCAATGCGCAGGTCTTAACTGCAGGCGGCGAGAAATTGCTGATACCGTGGGACGGCATCAAGTGGGCGAAGAAATACATTTCTCACGATCGGTATGGCGTAACGCCGAAATCAGCAACCGATGTGCTGCAAGTGGGAGATGTCGTGAGGGTCGAATGGCGAGCGCCAGTAGTAACTCTAGAAGAGAGTTCGCCAAAACCGAATGCCTTGGATTCAACCGGTTATTGGCGCCTCGGCCAGATTCCCGCGGTGGAAGGTGCTTTAGTCTCCGTGAAGGTGAGTGACGGCGCCATCGAAGCTCTCGTTGGAGGTTTCGATTTCAAGAAAAGTAAATTCAATCGCGTCGTCCAAGCGTATCGCCAACCCGGATCAAACTTTAAGCCATTTATCTATTCGGCGGCACTGGAAAACGGGTTTACCGCAGCTAAATTCGTCAATGACGCGCCCATCGTGTTCGACACGCCCGGACTCGAAAGTGCGTGGCGTCCAGAAAACTATAGCGGCAAATACTACGGTCCGACCCCGCTTCGGACAGCACTCGCTCACTCGAGGAATTTAGTTTCCATCCGCTTGTTAAGAGCAATGGGTGTTCAGACCGCCATAGAGCACGTCAAGCGATTTGGCTTCGACGTTACGCGCCTTCCAAAGAATCTCTCACTTGCGCTTGGTAGCGGCGAGGTTACTCCGCTCGAACTGGTTGCTGGCTACGCCGTGTTAGCGAACGGCGGCTATCAAATTAAACCCTATTTTATCGAACGGATTGAAACCGAGCACGGCGATATTGTAATGCAGACGGATCCGGCAAGAGTTTGCACGGATTGCGACGAACTAGATTACGACAAAGACAACGAACCAGTCGACATTGCGGCGATAATTAAGCAAGCGCAGGGTCCGCCGGGACATCCGGCGAGCAGAACACTAGATGCTGGGAACGCCTGGATCATGAATTCAATGATGCGCGACGTGATAAAGATTGGTACGGGTCGCCGGGCGCGCCAATTAAAGCGTGACGACATCGCTGGAAAAACAGGCACCACTAACGAACAGAAAGATGCCTGGTTCTCAGGATTCAATGGTGATATCGCGACTACCGTATGGGTGGGCTTCGATGATTCTAAGCCGCTCGGGCGCCGCGAAACGGGCGCCAGTGCCGCGTTGCCAATGTGGGTCGATTATATGGGCACGGCGTTGGCAGGAACGCCAGAATCGATTATGGAGCGACCGCCCGGTTTGGTCACCGTAAAGATTAATCCGACAACCGGTTTGTTAGCGGGTGCCAATGATCCCAAAGCGGTGTTCGAAACTTTCCGTGAGGGAAACCTGCCAGATGCTGATAGGTCGTTCGATTCGCCTCATGATGGTCGCGGCAATCAGCCGGTCTCCGAACATCTTTTTTGAAATCGTACGCTTAGTGTGCGAACTCAGAGTACTGCGTCTGCAAAACGTGAAGACCGGTTGCTAAGGTATCTTGGTCAGACATTCATCCAAAATAAAGCGAGTTGCGCAAGGCCATTCGACGAAGTCGGAGCGTGCGGAAATCGCTGCAATTGCTGCGCGCCTTATCGCTGAAGGCGACGCTCGCGACTTCGCCAGCGCTAAACGTCAAGCAGCGGCAAATATTGGACTTGAGAATTCGCGTAATTTGCCAGACAACCTTGCAGTTCAATCCGCACTACTTGAATATCTGCGCCTATTTGAGGGCGATGTTTTCGATACGCGTATTTCTTTAATGCGGGACGAGGCACTTACGGCAATGCGTGTATTTAATGCATTCCAGCCGCGCTTGGCAGGTCCAGTTTTATACGGGAGCGCGGTCGCCGAGTCTGCGGTGACGCTACACTTGCATACCGATGAGGTTGAAAGCGTTACGCGATTTCTGCATGATTCTCGAATTAGGTACCAACTGATTGAGACCCGCCTAAAGGTCGCCGCAAAATCTTACGAACAATTCCCGACATTTTTAGTCACTCACAATAATCTCGATTTCGAATTGATCGTGTTACCCATAAATAGTCTCACCCAACCGCCGTTGAGTGCATTGGATGGACGCCGATATCGGCGCGCAGACAGCGTCATGCTCCAGCAGCTGATCACGGAGGCTGGCCCTCATGACGGGCCGTCGCGTCGGGCGGCAATTGATCACGGCGCCCAACAATGAGTCCTGTTGCCGTCGTCGAAGTCGCGGTGTTCGCTCCGTTGCGTCAAACATTTCACTACCTGCCATGTGCAGACCCAAATGCGATTTCTGCCCTTCCAGGGAGCCTCGTTAAAATTCCGTTCGGGCGCGGTCAACGCACCGGTGTGGTTATCGCGCTCGCAAATTCAACCGACGATCGACCACTAAAAGAAATGAGTGAAGTCGTCGACAGCGTGCCCGTTATCGACCCCGCAATTATGCGTCTCGCACGATGGGCCTCGGACTACTACCAACATCCCATCGGTGAAGTCCTTGCCGCGACCTTGCCGGGTCCGCTGCGCCACGGTTCGGCGCCTGCGCGCCGTGAAGAGACCGAATGGGTGCTTAATGAATCGACACATCAAGAGACCGACAGTGTCGCCCGCAAGGCCCCACGCCAAGCCGTATTGTTAGAGCAGTTAAGCGACGGACCGAAAACGGCGGCAGACTTCGCAAATCTCGAGTTTGATTGGCGACGGGCGATGCGTGAGTTAGAAAAAAAAGAGCTCGTTGTAAAGCGATCACGGACCGCCAAAACAATCCCTACACCGCCCCACCAATCATTTACGCTAAATCCTGAACAAGAGGTCGCGGCCTGCGCATTGCGCGACGCGCTGGGATCCTTCAAAGCGTGTCTTCTGCACGGCGTGACGGGCAGCGGTAAGACCGAAGTGTATATGGCGGCAATTGACCAGGCTCTGAAAAAAGAGCTCAACACGTTAATGCTGGTGCCGGAAATCATTTTGACCCACCAAATGGTCGCGCGTCTAACCCAACGTTTTGGAAACGCGGTGGGGGTTTTGCATTCCGGCTTAAACGATAATCAACGCGCTCAAGTTTGGTTGCGGTGCCGCGATGGCGACATAAAAATACTGATGGGGACGCGATCGGCGGTGTGGGCGCCACTCCCTCGTATCGGAATTATTATTGTCGACGAAGAGCACGATGTCTCGTTCAAGCAGCACGAAGGGTTTCGTTACAGCGCACGTGACGTCGCGATCAAACGCGCGCAACAACTTAATGTGCCCATTGTCCTTGGCTCTGCTACCCCATCCTTAGAGGCCTATCTGAACGTCAAGACAAATAAATTCACCTACCTGTCGCTACCGCAACGGGCTGGAGTTGCGCGTATGCCTAGTTTGAATTGCGTGGATGTCCGGGGGTTGCGACTTCGCGGCGGCTTGTCGGATCAATTAGTTCGAGACATGGGCGTTTGTTTAGAACGAGGCGAGCAAGTTTTGCTGTTTCTAAATCGCCGCGGCTTTGCGCCGATCGTACTCTGTCACCAATGCGGCCACATCGCGACTTGTTCTCGTTGCGACGCAAAACTGGTTTGGCACAAAGAACGAAAGCTATTGAGCTGTCACCATTGTGGCTCGCAAAAGAGAACTCAACACTATGAGGCGTGTTGTCCCAATCCAGAGATCGTACCGCTTGGTCTTGGAACAGAGCAGGTAGAAGAGACACTTAACGAATTATTTCCGACTAAGAACATCGCCCGTATCGATCGTGACACGATGCGCAGCAAAACCGCGATGGAAGAAACATTTGCGGCCATTCGGGGGCGTTCCGTCGATATACTCATTGGCACACAAATGTTGGCAAAAGGACATGACTTTGCGAACGTCACATTAGTGGGGATCATCGATGCCGACAGCCAATTGTTTAGTACGGATTTTCGCGCAGAAGAGAAGCTGGCACAGACAATTATCCAGGTGTCCGGTCGCGCGGGTCGCGCGGAATATTCTGGTTCGGTTCTCATCCAAACGCATCACCCACATCACGATTTATTACAGACGTTACTCCTGCGTGGCTACGATTGTTTCGCGGAGAAGGCCTTGGAAGAGCGGCGCCGGGCGGCGCTGCCTCCGTACGTAGCAATGGCGCTAATTCGGGCAGAATCGCCTAGCATTCAAATGCCGATGCAGTTTTTGGCGCAGCTCGCTGCTCAGGTAAAAGGAAAATCGATCAAGGGTCTAGAAATCCTCGGGCCGATCCCGGCGGCGATGGAAAAAAAGGCGGGCCGTTATCGTGCCCAACTTATGGTGAGCGCCGAAACAAGGCGTGTTTTAGCGATCGGTGTGAGAAACTTCATCAATTTGAGCGGTCAAATGCCGTTGAAAAATAAAGTTCGTTGGTCGGTGGACATCGATCCGCTAGATACAATTTGAGAATTTCGTGCGCAACCGGGTCGTGATTTCAATCTACGGTAGGAGAGTCGAATGAATAAACGGATCTTGGCAGTTGCCCTATTCAGTCTGGCGCAAAGCGTGATTGCGGACGGCGAGGGCCTTCGCGTAAAAATTACTCCGAGTATCGACACCGTTGAAGTCGTGTAGGGTGACCGTCATGTCACGATCGCGCACCAGCAAGAACAGACCAACGTGGTCAATTCGACCTACGCAAAGACATCAAAGGATTGTCCACCGTTTTGTATCCAGTCAACGACGGTAGCACATGGGGTGGACACGATCGGTGAACTTGAAATACTCGAGTATCCACGCCTGATCGGCAGCGGTGACAATTCAATTCTCGTCATCGATTCGAGGACCGCAGAGTGGGTCGTGAACGGTACGATACCTGGCTCCGTTAATATTCCGTGGACGAACTTGATCCCATCGGCGGGCGCCGACTCCTTCGAGATAGCCGATACGCTCGAGAAACAATTCGGAGTCGTTAGCCAGGAGGGATTGTGGAATTTTTCTAAGGCTAAAACGCTCGTTCTGTTTTGCAACGGCCTGTGGTGCGGTCAGTCTTCTGCGAACATAAAATCCTTGCTCGGTTTCGGCTATCCGGCACATAAAATTAAATGGTACCGTGGCGCCATGCAGGACTGGGAAATACTAGGCCTAACAGTTTTCCGTTAGGCTCCACTAGTTTTTGCACAGTACTTTCGGCCGCCCAGTACGGCCCAAATGTGCTTATGCGCAAGGTTGATGAACGGGTTAGAATGCGTCCCCGTCGCGCCCTAGGAACATCTTTTGAAGCTACAACTCATTACCTTAGTGGAACAAGCTGTGCGTAGCACGCTGGCGCGTTCCGATGCCGATCCGATCGATTTACCCGAAATTCAACTTGAAGTTCCGCGCAACCCGGCTCACGGTGATTTCAGTACGAACATCGCGATGATTCTCGCCAAGCGTTTAGGCAAGCCGCCGCGCGATATCGCAAGTAATATTATCGAGAACCTCGAGTTGACAGGGGTACTGCAAAACGCGGAACTCGCAGGCCCGGGATTCATCAATTTGCGGATCGCTACCAATGCATTCACGCAGAGCGTGGCACAAGTGATTAGCGCGGGCGAACGTTACGGACAATCGGACATCGGCGCCGGACGTAGCATCCAGATTGAATTTGTATCAGCTAATCCGACCGGCCCACTACACGTTGGTCACGGTCGCGGCGCGGCTTATGGCGCAGTTCTTGCCAACATTTTTCGGGCGCTAGGTTATACCGTTAGTTGCGAATACTACGTGAACGACGCGGGCCGGCAGATGGATATCTTGGCCGTGAGCGTGTTGCTGCGCTACCTTGAACAAGATGGCGCGAGCGTGGATTTTCCGAGTAACGCGTATCAGGGTGCATACATTACGGATATCGCCAGGGCGCTGCGGAAAAACAGCGATGAGCGGATTGCGTGTCCTAGCGATGATCTCATGTCGCCAACAATCGACCAGAACGATCCTGAGTTGGCGATAGACCAACTTATTGCGCGGGCCAAGTCTGCTTTAGGTGCTGCACACTACTCAGAAGTTCACCAATTCGCGCGCGATCATATCTTGGCTGGCATCAAGTCGGATTTGCTCGCATTCGGTGTCGAGTTTGACAACTGGTTTGCTGAAAGCTCGCTTGCGGACGCAGGTAGAATCGATGAACTTGTCGCGTCGCTTCAAGTCAGTAGTCATATTTATACGAAAGATGGTGCGTTGTGGTTTAAAAGTACCGCATTTGGCGATGAGAAGGACAGGGTCGTGGTTCGCGAGAACGGTTCGCCGACGTATTTCGCGTCGGACATTGCCTACCACGCGGACAAGTATCTTCGCGGTTTCGAACACTTGATTAACATTTGGGGTGCCGACCATCACGGCTACATTACTCGGGTGAAAGCAGCGATTGACGCGATCGGCTGTAGTTCGGAGCGTCTGGAAGTTTTATTAGTGCAGTTTGCCGCGCTGTTTCGTGACGGCGAGAAAGTCGCAATGTCGACGCGTTCTGGCGAGTTCGTCACCTTAGCCGATCTGGTCGCAGACGTTGGGCGGGACGCGGCACGATTTTTCTACATCACACGACGTGCAGATCAACATCTCGATTTCGATTTGGATTTAGCAAAAGCCCAGAACAATGAGAACCCGGTCTTTTATGTGCAATACGCGCATGCACGTATTTGCGGGGTATTTAAGAAACTTGAGGAGGCTGGATATTATTTTGACCTGGAACTCGGACTGCGATCGACTGAATTGCTTGATCACGAGAAGGAAAAGCAACTGATAATGCATCTATTGCGTTATCCAGAAGTCGTTGAAACGGCAGTTCGCGATCGTGAGCCGCACCAAATTACGACGTACTTGCGCGATTTAGCGGCTAGTCTTCACGCCTATCACGGCAGCGACCAGAAAATTATTTGTGAAGACGCACAATTGCGCAACGCACGATTGGTGTTAAACCGGGGAGCAAAACAGGTGTTAGCGAATGGCCTAGAGTTACTTGGCGTTTCGGCTCCTGAGGTAATGTAGTGGCTCGCGATTACAAAAACTCTAGGTCGAAGTCGAAACCCGCTCCGCGCGCCCTCGGCAGCTGGGTTTCTTTTATTAGCGGTCTTGGAGTGGGGTTGCTCTGCGCAGTCGTTGTCTATTTCTGGCAAATCGACCTGCCGCCGGATGCACGACGCGAAGCAGCGAGCGATCCGGCAGAAGAAATCCGAAGCTCCAACGCGGTCGATTTCGACACGCAGATGGATCAGGCGTTTCCTAAGCCCGAATTCAGTTTTCACAAAATACTGCCCGAAGTTGAAGTAAAAGTTCCAGATTGGGAAATTTCGAGTCCGTCACAAAAGAATGACGACGCATTCAAGCAGGGAACTTACGTATTACAAGTCGGTTCCTTCAAGCTTCACAAAGATGCGGATCGCGCGAAAGCTAAACTCGCCTTACTCGGGATCGTTGCGACAATACATCGGGTCGTTATTAACGGCCAAGATGTTTGGTACCGCGTTCATGTGGGTCCTTTTTCCGATTTTGCAAAAATTCAGACGATGCGCTCGAAGCTTATCGAATCGGATAACGATTTCATCTTACTGAAAATTGGTGATGCCGCGGGTTGAACCGCTTAATTTGGGTGGGCACGGGTAAGCTGTATAGCTGTTGCCGTGGTTCTTAAATTAGCGCTCTTCGATTAGTCGCTCCAGATTCTCGCGTACTGCTTGGTGAAATGCGGATTCACCTAATTCATTAACAAAATAACTCGTTAAGCGAATTTCTTGAGAAAGATAAAACCGGATTGTTTTACTTGCATTGTCGACCCAGGCAGGCCAGCTCAAGGTGACGTCGTTGAACAGCTCATGTTCTGCTTTGAGATCCGCGGTATTTTTTCGAAATACGGCGTATTTCGCCGCTAAACCGGATAGGTCCGCCGCGCGTACGGCTTTTTGTTCAACGGTGACAAAACTCGCATCTTTATGCGTGCTCAGGATCGCCGCGATGACTTTATCGACAGTTTTCTGTGGGACGTCGCGTCCCGTGAGCTCAATTGAGGCGAGTTCTGCAGAATATGCTTCCTTAGTTTTGAAACCCCGGGCTTGATGGTCGTCGTAGAATCCGGCGTCATGAAACAGCAAAGCAAAATAAACCACGCTGTGGTCGACTCGAATGCCTTCATCTAGGCATCTGCGCGTGATGTGCTCAGCCGCTGAAATGGTGTCTTTCGCATGTTGAAAGTTGTGATACGCCAATTTCGGACTGTATAGCCTCTCGACGTCTAGCTCGAGGTCAAAATCCCTGATTTCCGAGATGCTTGTAACAGTCACGATTATCGTTGTTCTTTAACGCGGGTAAATGGATGGGTATGGAGCGGGTGATGGGAATCGAACCCACGTATTCAGCTTGGGAAGCTGATGTTCTACCATTGAACTACACCCGCAAGATTTAATTGTGGTGTTCCCGTCGCGAACCTTACGGCCGTGGATGCAAGCGTTTGGATCACGCAGTATCAAATTTTCGTTCCAAAAAAGACTCGCTGTTAGGTTACCGCTGCCGCGGGTAATGCATGGCATTCGTTGTAGGAACAACGCCGAACTCCCGTTGCGCGGGGCTCAATTCTATGCTTTTGCAGATGTGAGTTAAACCATGAAATGGATTAGTTGTGTCGCGGGCCGCGGCTGCGAGACCGCGAATAATCAAGAATTTAGGGTCGGCCGGTTGGTGTTGCTATGTCGCGATTAACCCTCGATCTGGCGCTACTAGGCTATGATGTTCCGAGAAAAACAGGCAGACTTCGCAGTTAACGCAAAAAGTGTGATGGTATTGCACTGAGGTCGGCTACAATAACCGAAATCTCAGCACGTTAGAGCAACATACTACGGACGAATCTCACTGCAGCAGAATTGCTTGGGTTCAGAAAATCAACCGCATGCCAGAACATAAGCCAACGGTAGTTATTGTCGACGATAGTTCGACAGTGCGCCTTTTCTTCGAACGAGCCGTTTCGCCGCTAGACGTGAACTTGGAAATGTTTGGCTCGGCTAACGACGCGCTTGAATACCTACAAACACATAAGCCCGATCTGTTGTTTCTCGACATAATTATGCCGGAAAAAGACGGCCTGACTTTCTTGCAAGAGCTACGTCGTCTGCCATTACACGCGGATACACCTACCGTTGTGATTAGCTCGAAAGACTACGCACAAGATCGTGTGGCCGCCAAAGAGCTTGGCGTCGTCGAATTCGTCGCTAAGCCGATGCCGACGAAAGTTATCGAAGAACTTATTGTAAGATATACCGCTTCGGTCTAACGGGATTTTTCGACGGATGGCTAAATCGTATCTGCGCTTTTGGGGCGTACGGGGATCCTACGCGGCTCCGCAAAAAACCCACCTTGGGGTAGGCGGCAATACTTCCTGCGTTGAAATTCGCTCAGGCGACCACCTCCTCGTGTGCGACGGTGGTACTGGAATTATTCCGCTGGGTGAAGAACTCATGGCGAAAGCGGATATTTCAGAAATGCTCGTCGTGTTTACCCATTACCACTGGGACCACATTTGCGGCCTACCGTTTTTTCAACCGGCATTCTCATCAAATTGGAAAATCAAGTTTTTCGGTCCTGGCGAAAGCGCCCAAGATATCGAGAGTCGTTTATCCAACCAAATGAAAGCGCCGTATTTTCCTGTCGAAACAGAAACTTGGATGGCGGACATCGAGTATCTCAGCCCGTCTAAGGAAGCCACGACGCACGGTCCGATGAGCTTGAGTTTTCATAACGTTCATCATCCCGGTGTGACGTACGGTTATCGTATTAAAGTTGCCGGCAAAGACATCGTATACGTGTCCGATAACGAAATAGATTTTCTCAAGTCTTCGATAGAACGTCGGAAGGACGAATTCGACGCCGAAGAACACAAACTCCTCGAACAAATTAAGAACGAGGAACGAGAAGCGGAACTCGATGAGATCCGTGGTATCGATATCCTGATCCACGATGCCCAGTACACACCTCATGATTACAACAAAAAACGTGGTTGGGGTCATTCGTGTTACGTCGATGCGGTTAATTTTGCAATCGACGCCGATGTAAAAGCACTCTATCTATATCACCACGATCCGACATACGACGATGAGAAGATAAACGCGATTCACAACGATTGCATGCAAATCGTGCGCGAGCGCAAGTCGACGATGGAATGTCACGTCGCTCACGAAGGACTTATCGTTGAGCTTTAACTAGGCCGCCGCTGTTATCAGCGAACATCGTCCTCTCACCAAGACCGGCCAAGCCGCTTTTTCCGAGTACCCATGTCCGTCCCATTTTCACCGATTCGAAGTTTCGTCCGTCGCGATAGCCGGCTTACTCGTGCTCAAAGAGAAGCAATCGAACAGGATTGGCATCGTTACGTTTTGCCTCGCTGCGACGGACGCGGCACGCTCCAGCAGAGCTTTGGTCGAAAATCACCGGTGACCCTTGAAATTGGCTCCGGCGACGGCACCTGCGTGCTCGAGTTAGCTGTGCAGCGACCGAATGAAGATTTCTTAGCTGTGGAGGTGCATCGCCCGGGGCTCGGGCGACTCATAAATCGCGCAAAATCCGGTGGGCTGTCTAACATTCGCGTGTCCGATCAGGATGTTTTCGAGTTAATCGATGCCGCGAAAGAGCCATTATTTGAAAAAGTCATGATCTTCTTCCCCGATCCGTGGCCGAAAAGGCGTCACCACAAGCGACGGATGTTACAAGCTAAATTTTTCGATTTTCTCGAGTGCAAGTTGCACCGCCATGGAAGAGTGTTTATCGCAACCGATAGCCGCAGCTACGCAAATTCGATCTTAGCGACGATGGCGAACCTGCCACGCTGGGTTAATTTGGCCGGCGCTGGGCGGCTAGCTCCGCGAGCTGCTTTCAGACCGATCACGAAATTCGAAAGCAATGCGCTCGCTGCCGGGGCAACCGTGTTCGACTTTTGTTTTGCGCGACGGTGATCCGGCGAAGCGTGGAGACTCGCCTAATCGATATTACTTTTCAACGCCAGACAATTGCCCTCGAATGCCAATTCATCAAATGAACTGAGGCACTGAAATTCGTCACTTTCCACTCCTGGCCCTTGCGAACTGGGGTAGCTAATACCATACAGATGCGCTATCCCGAAACGTTGCGCAGCTTCAAGCACACTATGATTGTCATCAATGAAAAGCGTCGTTGTCGGGTCGATTGCTAACTCATTCGTGAACGCAGGCCAGAACGCGGACTCTTCCTTGCAAGCACCAAAATTGTGCGCGCATGTAATGTCATCGAAAAAGCGGTCGATGCCGGTTAATTCGAGCTTGCGGCGCATGCTACTGGGTTGCGCATTGGTGGCGAGAATAACGCGCAGCTCAGATCGCTGTAGCGCGTCAAGAAACGCAATCGCGCCAGGGCGTGGTTGAACTAAATGTTCGAGTTCTGATTCCAACGAAGGCACGTCAATGCCAAGGCGTTCGCTCCAATGATCGAGCGAATACCACTGCAGCGTCCCTCTGGCGCGGCCTAGTCGTCTAGCCACTTCATCGTGTGCTGCTTCTATCGAGGTACCGGAAACGCTCGCGTAGCGCTGTGGCAACAATCGATTCCACACTTCACGGTCGAAATGTAGATCCAACAGCGTTCCATCCATGTCGAGCACGATAGATGCAATTTCGTGCCAAGGTGGCGCGCCAGTTTTTGGTGTCTCGCTACTCACATATTTCGCCGAAATTTGCACAAGTGCGCCGACATTTATATACGCCACGCGGATCGACGTTACACATTTTCGACCACTTTAGGCACGCCCATGTACATTGTTTAGTTGCATCCGCGGTATCTCTGTTTATTTCCGGCACGGTTAATGCCGGCTCGACCTGTTCGGCGGCTAATGCAGAAGATGTCGATAAGCCGACTAGCAAGGCAAGAACAGCCAGTGTCAGCGCGCGACTAAGGGGGCGTATTGGAGGCGTAACGATTTGCCTAGTTGCGCTTATTTGCTCTTGATTAGTCATTGCGTGTCGCCCGGTAGCCAGTTCTGATTGACGAACAATACAGCCAACAGATGAACAAATACTGAATAAATCATCCACTAACAGCATGTTCCTTTCGATTTAAACCGCTTAATGAGTTGTTGGTTCGCGTTTTGGCAACGCATCTCCGAGCTCGGTGGCTAATAGTTTGGCCTGCTCAAGCTCGAGCTGATTAAGTTCCACAGCCAGCGTGTCCCGATAGCTTTCGCCCGCCGAATCGCCGGCTTCGGCACTCAGCGCATACCACGCGTGGGCACGAACAAGATCGCGTTCGACGCCGATTCCTTGCGCATAAATATTACCTAGGTTCAGTCGCGCTGTTCCAGATTTCTGATTCGATGCTAACTTCAACCAGAACCTTCCTTCATCGAAATCTTGATCAATGTCGCCTTGGCCAAAGGTGTACATCATGCCGAGAGTTACCTGTGCATCAGCATTTCCATCCTCGGCCAGACGTTGAAAAACGGCGGCTGCCAGTTTTGCTTGCTCGGGATCGTCAACGTGCCCAAGATGAATTCGGCCGATAGTAATGTCGGCATATTCGTGCCCCTGGGCTGCGGCTTTGGTAAGCAATTCTAGCGCCGCGGTTTCGTCTGGCGTTCCGACTTCGCCGCGTAGCCGCATGATGGCTAAGTTGTACTGGGCAGAGCCGAGATTTTGATCCGCAGCGTGCTCGAACCACTCGGCGGCTAATTCTAGATTCTGAGCGACGCCGCGGCCGTGATAAAGGTGTAATCCATAAAAGAACTGGGCCTCGCGATCTCCACCAGCCGCGCCGCGTTCGAACCAATTCGTTGATATCGCGAGGTCGGTTTCGATACCGTATCCGCGGAGATACATAATGCCAAGATTAAACATGGCACCGGCCAATGGCCCTGCCGCTGCTTTCTCAAACCACGATCGAGCCAAAGCGTAGTCCTGCGCAACGCCACGGCCCTTTAAGTACAAAACACCGAGATTATTTTGTGCGACCGGGTCACCTTCGCCGGCTTTAAACATGAATTGGGCTGCAGCGGCGCCGTAATTGCCCCGTTGAATGGCAGCCTGACCCGATTCGGCGGCGCTGTAGAACGTCGTCCCGATGAGAATAGCGGTAACCAGTAGGCGATTTAAATCAGCCGTTGGCTTAAGGAATTTGGGAATTTTCCCCATGCTTCGAATTCGGCCCCATCCTAGTATTGATCGCGTAGCGATAGCGTTATGCTTTAATTTGCAGTGCCCCGTATAAGCTCTTATCCGGGGCTTTTTTTTGCCTGCGTTAGCCCTCGAACTGCTGTATTTACTGCTAACCGCCGGGCGCTTTGATCGTGACTAATCGAGCTTAGTATCGGCGCGTTGTATTCTAGCCTGAGCAAGGCCATGCGCGTAGTCGTCAGGTTTAACCGGTTCGTCGCTGTGTGGTGCGACAGCAAAATTCCCTAAGCCAACATTGAGGGTTTTTGCATTGGTGCTCGATGGCTCGCAATGAGAGCCATTATCGTGGACCGCCATCTCACTGCAATATCGAATCGGCCGGCCCAACGTTCTCGGCGAACTTCACTTTCCCATAATCGCGGCGCGCAGATAAGCGGCCTGCGGTATTTCCGAAAATGCCAGGGTGCCGGCGTGGTGAGTAATACCAAGTTTTTGATAGGACCGGGTAAGATCCGGGAACCGCGATGTCATGGCATAACACTTGTAAAGTGGAACTAGAACGTCCATTTCGGCAATAGTATCCAATGCGACCATCAGCTCCAATGCCGTCATTCGTTGTTTCGAAGGCAGGCAACATTGAGAATAGCGGTCAAACACCGAATCCAAAGATACTCGACCCTTAGACCGTTGCCGAAAATTGACGTCCGCAATAAAGGCGATGGCAGCGCCCCCCCAATACACGCGCATGTAACGACCCTTATCGAGCATCGCCTGCGTGTCTTTCGCCAAGGTATCTGCCCGGCTTGCTTGCGCCGCGCCGCGCTCGAATCCAGCGTTTAGCTTCTGCCACGCGAGCTGCGGTTCGATTAAGCCAGCGCGTGCACGTAAAACATTTTGATAATAGCTCGCGACGCCTTCTGAAAACCAAGCGTCCGATCGAGTCAAATACGGGTGAATCAAATGGCTCAGTTCATGAGCCAGCACCCAGTTATTGGTTAGCTCGCCCAAGGAACGGGTAGTGTCAACGTAGAGGTGAACGGCATCTGCGCCACCGCGCGTGACTTCGCCCCATGGTACTGGGTCGGAACTGCGCTCGAGCGGAAACACCAGGACCTGCACATCCGTAACCGGAATTCGGGCATAGAGACTTGTTAGGGCATTTAAACCGCTCGCAACCCAAGCTTGAAGTTTGCGCGCAACAGCAGGGGAAACTGCGCCGACGATCGCGATGCGTACATCGACGTCTGCAACTCGCAGGACGCTCAATGTGAGTTTACCGAAGGCTATTTTGCCCGCCCAGCGGGTTGGACGGTTCTGGAAATCAAAAATTTGCGCACCGTTTGGTGCAATGCGAAGTTTGCCGGGTGCAAGGACCTTAATCTGTTCGATTGGCGAGAATTTCAGACGCGTTTTTAACCTATTAGTCCGGCTATTCGGACGCAGCAAAAAATGATCCAATCCTAAGGCGACGGCGCCATTTAGATGATTGAAACCGGAGCGCCACGTCGATTTTCGCCGTTCGCTTAAGCGCACCGTGTAGTGAACGCAGCTCGCGTCGATACTCGACAATTCGATCCTTCGATGCCGCATTACTAAGTTTCTACTCGATCCGTCCATCAGGGTCGCGCGGACATCTTGGATCCTTTTCGCCAGCGCTTCATCCGCAATTAAGGTCACTGGTCTATTTGACGGGTCGAAGCAAACATCGACCACCAACCTATCTAAACGGTCGTCGATCAATATATCGAACTGCAGCATCCCGTTTTCGACGGCCGCATCGGATGATTGCGGCATCAGAAACAACAAGCCAATCGCGAAAGCCACGACGCGATGCAAGTATTGACGCTTGTGCCGGCTCATTTCGATCATGCGTAGTTCACTGACTTATGACCGAAGTTTCCTTACGCACGATGAGACATTGCGAACCGCTGGAGTTGTGATTCGATTCTACCATCGGGTCGGCGGGCGAAGTATGCCATTGGGTTGCCCGATTCGTCTTGGCGCACGTATTCAGACAGAGGATTGAACGCATTGTCGGGCCAGATAATGATTTGGGAGGCGGTGAACGATAGGCGCTCTCAATTCGGCAATCCTAGTGCTGACCCTCGGCAAGTAACTGCAGATGTTGTTGCGATTCATCATTGAAGCCAACTAAGCACACCTTGGGTTCAGCGCCAGCACGCCAGCGCAGACTTCGATACGAGAGGGCCGGCCCACAATGCGATACCCCAGATAGATCGGGTGCGCTTTATGCTAACCTCCTGCCCTAGGAGCCTGTCGGACTCAGGGCGTTAGACTCCGGAAAAGCCGAGTTCGGCCATTTTCAGAGCACTTTCTCGTTAAATAGGATGACGGTTAGCCTCGAAAGTGCACTACAAAGTAACTCAAACCGAACTTTCCTTCATGACAAACGCCTAAGTCCGACAGGCTTCCAGCACCTAACCGTGTCGCCGCCACTGCGCAACGACGCCATTTTGCGGCCACGACAATGAGGCAATCCGCTGATCCCATGGCTGAAAAAATACACATCATTCGGGCCGAAAAGGCCTTCGAGTTCAAGCACACGATCTCGCATCCATGGAACCCCGACACGATTGTTCCTGGAACTCAACTCGATCGAATGGTTGCGCTAGAGCGCACGAGAATTAACGTGGTAAGAGTACCGGCTGGGGGCGAAGCTTCGGTGTTCCATTCCCATCAAATCGAAGAAGAATGGATGTACATCCTGCAAGGCCAAGGCGTATTAGATATTGATGGGCAAGAGCATCTGTTAGGGCCTGGTGATTTCGCGGGCTTCCCGGCTCGATCAGCCCCGAACCATCTAAAAAATCCCTTCGGAAAAAGTTTGGTTTGTCTAATGGGCGGCGAACGCCGCGAAGTTGATATTACGGATTTCCCGCGGGTCGGTAAGCGTCTCTTTCGGCACGGTAACGTGATGGAAGTCTACGATACCTCAGATGCGGAAGAGTCTGGGCCGGCAAATATTGATGAGGTCGTGACGACAAATTATCGCAAGTCGCTAAGAAACGAATAAACAAGCTGGCGGACTCGCGTTAGCACAACGAAATTGAGCGGACGGCCTCCGCAGCCAAACTTGATAACTTGCTAGCCCGGCAGGTTTTCGTCTTGCTCGACCGTATTGCGATAGTTTACAACTCTATTACGTCCATTATCTTTCGCGAAATAAAGCGCTTTGTCGGCCCGATGGATCACGTCGGCTGAAAACTTATGTTGATCAACCCCGGTCCATCCGACGCTGACTGTCATTTCTCCTAAACGTGGAAACACGTAGTTTTGAACGGCGCTGCGGAATCGTTCCAAAGCCAACTCGGCACCAAGCGCATCCGTATTGTTCAGAATAATAATAAATTCCTCGCCACCGTAACGAAAAAACAAATCATCGAAGCGAAATGATTGACGCAAAATGCGCGAGACCAATAACAATATTTCATCACCGAATAAATGACCGTAGGTGTCGTTCACACTCTTGAAATGATCGATGTCCGTAATTGCTAACCAGGGGTTGGTGTCCGTTTTCACCCGGTTTGGGTTTTTCTGGTGATATTCGATCAAGTCTTCGAATCGATAATCGAAAGATTGCCGGTTCAATAGGCCGGTCAAGGGATCGTGTTCAAACTTGTCAATGATGCGCATCAAATGCGCGAATATCTTTGCAACCCTGTTAATGCTGTCCTTAAGCGCATCATCGTCGATGCTTGTGATTTCCAGGAATCGACAGAGTCCGGATACCGCCCCGAAACCGATGAGTTGACCCGTTTTGTGGACAAGTTCAGTCGCGGCGCCATTCCTTGCTGATGACTCCACGGCACTCGCGAGCCAGTCCGGTTGGGGATATTTTTCCAGCGTCGGATATTCGCGAACCATAAAATGGTCAACATCACCCGCTTGCCAGGTAGCGTATCCGCGGTCGTCGTACACTTCGATGAGTTTAGCGTGGACGCCAGTTAGAGAGTGTAAGGTTGTTAAAAGACAATCGCATAAACCGCGATAATCGGTTTGTTGAGCTAGCGAATCGATCGCGTCGAATTCGGCGACTTGAAGGCTCATAACGTTATTCGGTACGGGGCGACGGGGCCCGATCGTAATTGAATCGGCCGGCAGTAACAAAGGTCGGTGAGATTGGCAAAATTATACGCAACTTCGATATTTTGGCGATAAGACTATGAAGACAATCGTCGCATCTTACCTGCGCACGAGCCGCTGGTTGCTCGCGGCTTGCGTCGGCATGATGATAACAACTTATTTTCCTAGCGCGGAGACCGCAATGGCTACTGAGCTTCAGATAGAAACGCCACTCAATTCAGGGATCCACGATCTCACTATCGATACCTCAGTAGGCAAATTGCGCTACTCCCTTCACATCCCGGAAAATTTACCAAAAGATGGAAGCCAGCCACT
Organism: Gammaproteobacteria bacterium; assembly: GCA_047611905.1. Taxonomy (GTDB): domain Bacteria; phylum Pseudomonadota; class Gammaproteobacteria; genus UBA11873. Next base: position 18,263 of record JBLFWZ010000012.1, read on the forward strand.
GATCCTCGTTCTGCACTATGGCGGGACACCGTCAGGCTTTTATGGTCGCCCCCTGATCGAACAGCTTGTATTACCGACGTTCGGTGCACTTAACCCCGTGATCGTCGCGCCCGTCAGTGTGGCCGGTGACTGGACGAATCCGGATAATAAACGACTCGTATTTGAGCTACTCGCAGCGCTAGAACGGGCCTATTCGACCGATCCGGGGTCACGTCTGATCACGGGCTATAGCATGGGTGCGATGGGGACTTGGCATATTATTTCCGAATACCAGGATTATTTTTCTGCCGCCATCGCAATTTCGGGCTTTAGCGCGATCGAGCCGGAACGCTGCCGCACGCCACTGTATGCGTTGCATTCACGCGCAGATTCAATATTCGACGCCGAGCGTTTGCAAACAGAAATAGACAAGCTAGACAGCGCCGGATGCAAGGTAAAGGTCGACTTCATCGATGGAATTGATCACTACAACATTCCTGCGTTCGCGCCGATGCTGAAAAACACCTTACCGTGGGTACTCGATATTTGGGAGCGTGCCCAATGAAGTTCGGACTGATGTACAGCTTTATCGTGCCGCCCGGATCGTCTATGACGCACCTCGATACGTTTCGACAAATGGATCGTTTGATTCCACTCGCCGAGAGTTTGGGGTTCGATTCTTTCCAAACGACCGAACATCACTTTCAAGACAACGGTTGGGCACCGAGTCCACTGGTGGTCCTGGCTAAAGCGGCGGGCTTAAGCCGAACAATGCGCTTGGTGACGAATATATTAGTTTTACCTTTGTACGACCCACTAAGGCTCGTCGAAGACGTACTCACGTTGGATAATCTCTGCGACGGCCGCTTAACGCTCGGGGTCTCACCCGGCTATGTGTCCGAGGAATTCACGGCTTATCGGATGCCACACGCCGAACGATTCGCGCGGGCGGAAGAGATATTGGATATTTTAGAGAAATCGTGGCGCGACGAAACGCTAGAACATCGCGGACGGTTCTATCAGATCCCAGCATCGCGATTGATGCCGCGACCGGTGCAGCCGGCGATCCCCATCTGGTACGGCGTGTCCGGACCCAAACTGCTTAAACGGGCAGCGGCTAGACGGTGCCCGGTGACGGCATCGCCGCGTCATACCGTGGATGAGCTGGTTCAGCACTACGCGAGTTTCGATAGGGCAGCGGCGAACGTCGGTTTTTCAACTGATGAGCGACCCGTTATTCGCGAGGTGTTCGTCGCATCGACCATGCAGCGAGCCGAAAAACTTGCCGGACCGGCGGTTAATCACATATTCGGTCTTTACGGTCGCAAATCGGCGAGTGGAGAGCGCCAACTACGCAATGACAAAGGCGAGTTGATTACGGACGCCGCACAGGTGGATTTTAAAACCTTTGCCTCGCGCTACATAATTGGGGATCCCGTGTCGGCGACAGAACAACTTAAGGATGCGATCGATCAACTTCGGCCGACCGAGCTGATTTGTCGCATGCAACTTCCCGGTATCCCGACCGAGGACTTAGAGCACTCGATGCGTCTCTTTGCCGAGCAAGTGATGCCCAATTTTCGCTAGACACCAGGATTTTTCCGTAAGCGCAGGCCTGTGCGCCCAGGGCGGACTAAACCAAAGCATTACAAAAACTACAAAACTAACGTAATTTATGTATCATAATGGGCTCCGGCACAGATCTTGAACCGGGTTAGCGAATAGATTTTAAACTGCTCATAGGGAGTAGCCCGACATTGGAAGGTTCTGATCGGCCCGACGAATTGGCGCGACAATGCGCCGCGACCATGTACGAGCGCGATTCGGCATCTCAGGCAATGGGCATCGAGCTTAGTGAAATTGGTGCGGGCCGTGCTGCTATGACGATGGAAATTACCGCCTCAATGGCGAACGGCGGTGGAATTTGCCATGGCGGTTATTTGTTTTCGCTTGCCGACACGGCGATGGCATTTGCAAGTAACTCGCGCAATGACGCTTACGTTGGGGTTAGCGCTTCAATCGAGTTTTTGTCGCCTGGACGTCTTGGTGAAACCGTTACTGCCGTTGCAACAGAAGAACATCGCGCGGGCCGTACTGCCACCTATCGCGTTACGGTGAAAGACAGCACCAACGAGCCAGTAGCACAATTCCTAGGTCGGACCTATCGCGTACGGGGAACGATACTAGGCGGTTCAGATTAGGGTATTCGATTCTTAGTGCGTTTTGCCGCACATAACGAGTAGGAATAGCAATGGAAATATCGAGTTTAGACGACGCCCGTCGCGAAGATCTTTTTCAGGCGAGAGTCGATTCCGAAGAAAAAATCGAGCCTAAGGACTGGATGCCGGAGGCCTATCGAAAGAATCTAATCCGACAAATTTCCCAGCACGGCCATTCCGAAGTCGTGGGTCAACTGCCTGAGGGAAATTGGATCACTCGGGCGCCAACTTTACGCCGCAAGGCCGTGTTACTCGCGAAAGTTCAAGATGAGGCAGGGCATGGTTTATACCTATACAGCGCGACTGAGACTTTAGGTATATCGCGCGAGGAATTGATGGATCAACTGCTCACCGGTAAGGCCAAGTACGCCAGTATATTCAATTACCCCACCTTAAGCTGGGCGGATGTGGGCGCAATTGGATGGCTGGTCGACGGCGCTGCGATTGTGAATCAAATCTCGTTATGTCGAACGTCCTACGGGCCCTATGCGCGTGCGATGGTTCGTATTTGCAAAGAAGAAAGTTTTCACATGCGCCAAGGCTACGAAATCATGACGGTATTGGCTGGCGGATCGGCAGCTCAAAAAGCAATGGCGCAAGACGCTCTCGATCGATGGTGGTGGCCGACTTTGATGATGTTTGGGCCGCACGATGCGGATTCCGCGCATTCGGGTCGTTCCATGAAATGGAAAATCAAACGTCAGAGCAACGATGAGCTAAGACAAAAATTCGTCGATCAAACTGTTGCCCAGGCCGATCATCTCGATCTAACAATTCCTGACGAAAAGCTTGTGTGGAACGCCGATCGAGATCATTACGACTTTGGCGAGATCGACTGGGACGAATTTAAAGCCGTTCTCGGCGGTGCCGGACCTTGCAATCAAGAACGCATGGAGGCTCGAAGGGCCGCCAACGAGCAAGGCGATTGGGTGCGTGACGCAATGCTCGCGTATGCAGAGAAACAACGGCAGCGGACCGCACGGAAAACCGCGTGAGGCGCAATCGATGAACAAGCATCTACCTTTATGGGAAGTATTTCTGCGATCACGTCGTGGCCTCGAACATAAACACGTCGGCAGCTTACACGCGGCCGATAGCGAACAAGCGATGCAGTACGCGCGCGATGTGTATACCCGACGCATGGAAGGGTGCAGCATCTGGGTCGTGCTAGCGAACGATATTCACGCTAGCCAAGAAGCCGAAGGTGAGGCATTTTTCGATCCGGCTGAAGATAAGGTTTACCGCCACGCTTCGTTCTACGATGTACCGGAAGATCTCAAGCTGTGAATAGTTCAGCGAGTTCAGCGCCCGGATCATGGCACTTCGAATACGTACTGCGTCTCGGTGACAACGCGCTGATATTAGGACAACGAATTTCCGAATGGTGCGGCCACAGTCCGTTCGTCGAAGAAGACGTTGCAATGGCCAATACTGCGCTCGACCATATCGGACGTTCACGTATGTTGCTCACGCATGCAGGAAATCTGCACGGCACTCAGCAAAGCGAAGACGACTTGGCGTATTCGCGCAACGAACGCGAGTTCAAGAATTTTCTGTTGTGCGAACTACCGATCGGTGATTTCGCGTTCACGATTGTTCGCCAGGTCTTATTAGATACTTATCATTTCCATCTCTACGACGCATTACAAAAATCGACCGATGCAACCTTGGCCGCTATCGCCGCCAAAGTCGTTAAAGAAAGTACCTATCACTTGCGGCATTCATCCGAGTGGTTGATTCGCCTCGGCGATGGCACCGAAGAAAGCCAGCGGCGCGCGCAACTCGCGCTCGACAATCAATGGCGCTATACGAGCGAGTTCTTTCAGGCCGACGAAGTAGATGAAGCGGCGCACAAAGCTGGGGTCGGTGTTGAGGTATCGCTATTGGAGAAGCTTTGGCGAGACAACGTGAATGACATCGTGACGTCCTCGTGCCTATCACAACCCAAAGACGCGCCCCTGCACGCGAGCGGGCGCGCGGGACTGCATACGGAACACATGGGTTTTTTATTGGCCGAAATGCAATCGGTACAACGTGCCTATCCTGGGCTCGACTGGTAGGCTGCTATGACTGCCGCGCCCTGCAGGGTAACCATCGATGACGTGCTCGGGGTATTAAATGGGGTCTGTGATCCGGAAATCCCCAGCCTGACGATCGCGGATCTTGGGATCCTACGTGAGGTCTACCTGCACGACGGCAATTTTGTGGTGGTGATCACGCCAACCTACAGCGGTTGTCCGGCAATGCAGACTATCGAAGACGATATCGGAATCGAGTTGGCCGCCGTTGGTATCGACAATTTTTTGGTCGAGACACGCCTAGCGCCGGCGTGGACGACGGATTGGTTGAGTGAGTCAGGACGCAATAAATTGCTCGAAGTGGGGATTGCACCCCCTGCCGAAACGACATCCGACAAGCGTGCCATTAGTCGAACCAGTCCGCTTATTATCGCGTGTCCACAGTGCCAATCGGTGAACACAGAGCGTATTAGCGAATTTGGCTCTACGGCTTGTAAGGCGCTTTATCGGTGTGTCGATTGTCGAGAACCGTTCGATTACTTCAAGTGTATCTAACGGGCGAATGACACAAAACACCATGGCCGAATTTCAACAATTAACCGTCGCATCTGTGCACAAAGAAACAGAAGACGCACTGTGTGTGAGTTTTGTCGTTGCCGCATCCCAGCAAGCGCTATTTCGATTTTCGCACGGCCAGTATTTAACCTTCAAAGCGCAGATCGATGGCGAAGAGGTGCGCCGCTCTTATTCGATTTGTGCTGGTGTCGATGATGACCTGCTACAAGTTGCGATTAAACACGTTCCGGGCGGAGTTTTTTCCAGCTACGCGATCGATTCGATCAAGACTGGTACGGTACTCGACGTACTGCCTCCTGCTGGGACGTTTACGTGCGACTTACATCCGGACAATGAGAAGCGCTATTTATGTATTGCTGCGGGCAGCGGTATCACGCCGATTATATCCATCGTGAAATCGATTTTATCGCGCGAACCAAACAGCCAAGTGAGTTTGTTATACGGTAACCAGCGCGTTGCGAGCATCATGTTTCGTGAAGCGTTAGAACGCTTGAAGAACCGTTATATGTCTCGCCTACAGTTGATTCATATTTTGAGTCGCGAATCACGTGATACGGAAATATTGAACGGTCGGATCGATAATAAAAAGGGCGCCGAACTCGGCAAGCATTTGCTTGATATTCCAGGCACAGATGAGTTTTTCCTGTGTGGGCCAGAAGGCATGATCTCCGAGGTTTCACGCGGCTTGCGCGCCTCCGGCGTCGATGAAGCCCGCATCCACTATGAACTATTCGGCCGCTCGGCGGATGATGCGGCGGCAGTGGTAGAGAAGCACCACGCAAGGGCCCGCCGTCTTGGCGGAAAAATGTGTTTGGTGACCGTGAAATCTGATGGGCGCGAGACCGAATTCGAATTGAGTGCCGATGGGGAAAATATTCTCGACGCGGCAATGCATGCCGGTCTCGATCTGCCTTATGCGTGCAAAGGCGGCGTGTGCGCCACGTGCAAAGCGAAGCTTGAATCCGGCCAAGTTGAGATGGATTTAAATCATGCTCTAGAGCCAGATGAACTAGCATCAGGCTACGTGCTTAGTTGCCAAGCACACCCGGTTAGCGACACAGTCGTGATTAACTTCGACCTGGCAAGGTAGACGAAGCTGGCCCGCCTAAAGTCCGTCGACCAGGTGCTTGCCCAGGTCTTAGACACTCATCCTCCACGTGCGGGTTCTCTCATCGTTACCGTTTTCGGCGACGCAATATCGCAGCACGGCAACGCTGTTTGGCTGGGCAGTCTGATCAAAGCGCTCGAGCCGCTCGGGCTTAATGCACGACAAATTCGCACTGCCGCGTTTCGACTCGTCAAAGACGGTTGGTTATCGTGCGTTAAAGTCGGTCGACGCAGTCATTACTCATTCACGGAATTTGGCTTTCGTCAGTACGCGAAGTCCGCGCGACGTATTTACGCAACCGAGCCGATCGATTGGGATGGGCATTGGACTTTGGTGATGCCGGTATTTGCCAGTGCCGATCTGCGTGAACAATTGAAACGGGAACTGAGCTGGCTGGGTTTTGGCACGATGATCAACGGCGTGCTTGCGCATCCGTGCGCCGATAAAGAATCACTCGCTGAAACCTTAGCCGAGCTCAATGTCGCGGATCAAACCGTCGTTTGGCGGGCTACTTCACAAGAGATTGGTTTCGACCACGTGCTAAAACGTCTGACGCACGAATCGTGGTATCTCGGAGAATTGGGCGTTCGTTTCGACGGGTTCATCGGTCACTTTCAACCCTCGCTAGCAGCGCTCGAGAGCGTATCGGAACTCGATATTGGGCAAATGTTCGAGCTTCAGACACTGCTTGTGCATGAGTATCGGAGGATCATTCTTAAAACGACAGATTTGCCCGACGAGTTGCTGCCGACGAACTGGTCTGGCAGGGCGGCGGTCGACCTCACCGCGCGCCTCTATGATCGGATACGCGCAGCGAGTGCGAATTATTTGGGGACAATTTTCGAGGGCCCCCACGGCCGGCTCGAAAAAGCGGGAGCCGGTTATTATGAGCGCTTTCGATCGGCGGCCGATCCGGAGCGAGGTATCTAGCCGCCTGCGACACCCACTAAAAACGCGATCGTCTCACCGTCCTCCAAGGTGTCTTCGATGAAAATCCGTTTTCCTTTGGAATCCACGTACATCGTGCCGTTGGCGTTCAGATCATTGGTGCGCGGATCGATCAACAAGGCCTTCATCTTCGCGCCGTATTTTTCCGTAATTTTCGCCGCGAGTTCCGATACCAACGGTTCGTCCAACTCGAACGTATCGCCGGCTAAGCCCGTGATTTCTTTGAAGTGCGAATGATATTCCGTGTTAACCGTAATCACTCAATTAACCTCGTGCGAGCGCCCCGTCGGCTTCCAGCACATCGGCCACGTCACCGAGATCAAGCTCTTCAAGTTTCGCCCGGGTTTGTAGTCCCGAGCGCACATCCCAGCCTCGCCATTGATAGTATTCGTCCAGCACCGGCTCGAACATATCGGCAGCGACTTTCCCTGGGTATTGGCCTTCCGGGCAGGGCTCCCACATCCAACGTTCGCAAACAGTATCGTGTTCGCGCCGCATGCCGACTCTCGAGTTAAACGCTTTTTCGAGATTACAAATTCGTTCCCCATCACGCATCAGCGTTTCTGAGTCATGTTCAACACCGGTGATCGAACGATAAGCCTCGCCGTAATAGCTTTCTGGCATGTAGCCCGCCGGATCGAGCATCCAATGGAACATGCACACGCCGTACGAGTTCAATAGCGCGACTTGATTTTCAATGATCGCGGTCGACGCACCTTTGTAAGTCGGGGTCGACAGATCCGCGGCTTCCGGCCCGCCAAAATAGATCTCAGATAGATCGCGGCGTTGAAATTTTTCGATTAAGCCAAGTCCTTTGAGATGATCGGCACCGCGCGAGGCAACGGCCATATTATTCATCCAAGTCGGGAAGGGCCGCATTTCTTCGGTAAAGCTCGCGCCGCCTTTGCCATACATGGCGTACTTCATGAAGTTCTGGCCCATCATCTCGGAGTAGCGCAAAGCGCCTTTGTAAGGCCCGTCGCCGAATACTTTGCCAAACGGATTGGTTTGATAAACGATACTTTCGACTAACGCCTCAATGTCGTCCATGTTGCCCCATTCGAGGCTTTGACTATGGCCGAATAAATTCGCCACATCGTCGTCGGTAATGAGACCGTGTTGTTTTATTTCCATCAAGAAGCTAATCGAGCAACTTAGATCTTGGTTATCGATGCCATAGTCGTTCGTGATCTTGCCCCAATGCGCGACTTCGGCCCAGTCACGTACGTCGAGCGCGCCGGCGGCACTGCCAGTCGTTAAATACTCTGGTCGACGGAACGTCTCGCCAACGTATTTCTTGGCGGCTTCCGATTCCGTGCCGTCAATTTTGTATTTCGCATCACAAGCAATAAAACAATCGGAAGAACACACCTCAGAGTACTTATGGAAACGTTTCACCCAATTGTCGGAAGTGATCCCGTCGCCACGAAATTTGTTGCCTTGGTTATTGCGCCAGAAATGACTGCCAATATGTTGATACATTTCGACTGCACCTAAGGTGCCGCGTCGCTTGAAGCCATAGACGGCTTCATTCGCGTCCAAGCTTTGGCGGAACTCGTCCGACCATTTCATAATGCCTTCTGGTCGCTTGACCTTAATCCCACCGCTACCTTGTACGGCAATCGCTTTGAGATTCTTCGAGCCAAGTACCGCACCACCACCGCAACGGGCGTGGATGCGCAAGGCGTCGGATACAACCCCTGCAATGCCAACTAGATTTTCGCCCGCCTGGCCGATCGAGAGCGTGTGAGTTTTAGACGGGTAGTCACCGAGGTCGCGTTGGAGTATTTCGTGCGTTTCCTTCGTATCTTTGCCCCACAAATGGCTAGCGTCGTGCAGCGACACTTCGTCGTTGCAGATATGTAAGTAGACCGGCTTCGGTGCTTTGCCCGTAATGGCGATGTATTCGTAGCCACTGAAGCGCACCATGTATGGGAATTTACCACCACCGGCCGAGTCGCCGAACATGTCATAGCACGGGCTTTTAAACGTGATCCGCCCCTTAATACCGCTACCGGCGCCGGACCCAGCTAGCGGACCAACGCCAAACACGAAGATATTATCTGGACTGCGCGGATCGCAATTGATGTCGTGGGTGAGGAAGTGCTCCCACATGATCCAGTTATTGATGCCCGAACCACCGACCCATTTTTCGAACACTTCGTGGCCGATGATCTCGCTTTTAAGTTCGCCGGTTGTTAGATCGACTCTTAAGAGGTTGCTTTCCATTTGCTGCGTTCCTTTAGGTTAAGCGCCGGAGCTGATTTCGCCACGCTCTAGCATTGCTTGCATCATGCCAACTTCGTCGCGCGCAATGGGCTCTTCGCGTGAGAGCCGGTTGAAGTCAGGCTGTTCTTCGTAAAAAAGTACCGGCATGCGGTTGTATTGTTTGCCGACGTTCAGCAGCTCAGGGCGTGTGGAACACGCTTTGACACACACTGGATCGCCACCGCATAAATCGCATTTGAGTAATTCGCCGCTCGGCGCCACAAAAACCACGTCAAACGGACACCCCGGAACGCATTCCATACATTGAATGCAATTGTCCTGATCAATAACAGCAGCTAGCGTCTTAGGATCGTAGTAGAACGCGTCCGTCGGACAGACTTCTGCGCACGGCGGCGGGTTACCGCAGTGATGGCAAATGTCGGCAATAAAACCCAATCCGGCCGGACTGGCCTTCGTTTGCTTTTCGGGCGCGTGGTTGATCTGGATTCGCGATAGTTGCGGATTGATTTCGCCGTCCGGCGAGTGCACTAAAGAGCACGCTACTTCACAGACATTGCAATCCGTACACTGATTGCGGAGCGCGAATAGTTTCGTTGCGACGTTAGGGACTTCATCTCCTGGCTCGTACCAGGTCTCGCCAGTGACGAGTTCTTTTTGCGGTAGGGCGGACATATCGGGCAAACCTCTGCTATGTCGTTCAGGATCTAATCGGTATGGCGTAGCGATGTCAAGGATAAGTGGTTAATTGCGTGTGTCGCGTCGGCTTGGCCAAATGACGCGCTCGCCATAGAATACAGGCTGCATTGAGTGACAGCGCGACTAAGTGGAGCGAAGCGAATGAGCGAAATACCCCCTCCAGAGGCTCTGGAACATCCGCAGCATGGACGCATCCCTGCGCGCAAATTGCTGCAATGCATTTTCGCGTTATCGCCAGACGGGCCGATACTACATCACCATCTCGAAGAGATGGACGTTCGCGAGGACTCGGGCACGACGATTTACGCCTTAAATGGGGGTACGCCACTGGCAGAACGTAGCCGCTGCCAAATAATCCCACCGATGGTGACGAAATTCCCGGTAATAGACTAAAGCGATGGAAATCAAAGTTCTGAACGCACTCGAAGCCTTCGCCTCGTTAGACTCCGATACTAGCGCCACCTACGTCGACGTCCGCGCGGTAGCGGAATTTGCGATACGACACCCCAAAACCAAGAAAATAGTGAACGTGCCCTACGTGTTCTTTCATCCAACGACAAAAGAAACTCACGCAAACGACAGTTTCTTGCTAGTAATGAATGACGTTTTCGCCAAAGACGCGCATGTAATTCTCGGCGCCGATGATGGGTCGCGAGCAGCGGATGCCACCGCTGCCTTGCAAGCGGACGGGTTTACGAACGTGGCAGCAATGTCTGACGGCACTGCGGGTTGGCAAAAATTTAATCTGGCGACTACCGCCGATAACCGCCCCGGGACCAGTTACGTCTCCTTGTTAACACCCGCTAAACGTAGAAAGTAACGCACAACACGACACGGCATTCTGCCCAATCGCGCCGATAATTCTCTTGCAAACACACAGAGCGACAGCCTTATGAGTGAATGGTTTGAGAAACGAACGTTCGGACAATTGCCGTGTGACGCAGCGTCCCGATGGGGCGATCGCGAAGCCCTCGTCTTCAAAGACAGACGTTGGACGTGGCGAGAATTCTCTGCCGAAGTCGATCGCGCGGCCAAGGCACTTATCGCGCTCGGAGTCGAACCTGGCGAAAAGGTCGCCGTCTGGATGAACAACAAGCCCGAATGGTTGTTCTTGATGTACGCAGTGGCCAAAGTTGGAGCCGTATTGGTCCCGCTCAACACGCGCTATCGCACTGAAGACATCAACTATGTCGTCACCCAGTCCAATACGGGTACGATAATTTCAGACGATCGCTCCGGCCCGGTGGATTATCTCGCCATGCTGCGCGACGTCCTGCCGAGTACCGAAAACGGCGATCCGAGCGCGCATGTGCTTGACGGATTTCCCGATCTGCGCCGGATTGTGTTTGCTGGAACGGACAAACTCCCTGGCACCTTAACCTGGGACGAGACCTTAGCTCGCGGCGCGCAGATTTCCGACGCGGTTCTCGAGCGCCGCGCCGCGGCCGTTGATCCTGATGGGCTTGCCCTAATCGGCTATACCTCCGGGACGACCGGCAATCCGAAAGGTGTCATGCATTCGCATATCAACATTCGCAATGCCATGGAGCGCGCTGCAATTCTCGGTATCTCCTTTACAGATACGGAAATCAATTATCTACCGATGTTCCATCTCTACGGCCTTGGCGAGGTCGCGTTGATCTGCGTGGTAACCGGTGCGAAGCAAATCCTTATGGAAGCATTCGACGCCGAGCAAGCTTTGCGCCTAATTGAAACTGAAAAAGTGACGATCGCACACGGCTTTGATACCCATTGGAAAGACCTGCTTGACCGTCAAGCTAATGCCCGTCGAGACGTCAGTTCTCTGCGCCTTGGCACTTTACCGTCCGGAAATGACGCGACGATCCCCATCGCCCTGCGCGTGCAGGACGTGTTCTGTCCTACCGTTTCCGGATTCGGGATGACGGAAATTTGGGCGTACGTGTCAGTCTCGTTTCCAAGTGACACCCGCGAGCAACGGATCTACGCATCAGGGATGCCCATGAATGGCGTCGAATTTCGGATCGGCGATCCCGAGACAGCCGTGGAATTAGCGCCTGGGGAAGCTGGGCAATTGATGGTCAAAGGTTATACCGTGATGAAAGGGTATTACGATCAACGGGAAGCCACAGCCGATAGCTTTACCGACGACGGTTGGTTCCTCACCGGCGACATGGCGAAACTCCGCGAAGACGGCCGGTTTGTTTTTCTTGGTCGTTATAAAGACATGTTAAAGGTCGGTGGGGAGAATGTGTCGCCGGCAGAGATTGAAGCGCGGCTCATGGTGCTCGACGGGGTGAGTGCTGTGGCGATTGTTAGCTATCCTGATGCTCGATTATTTGAAGTGGCCCTCGCCTACGTAATTCGCACGGCCAATAGTGACATTAGCGAAGAAGACATATTGAATGAATTGCGCGGCAATGTCGCAAGTTTCAAGATCCCGCGCCATGTGTTGTTTGTCGACGAATTTCCGATGACCCCATCCGGAAAGGTGCAAAAAGTTAAACTTCGCGCGAGTGCAATCGAGGCATTGGGCGATCCCAGTAAAGCCCAAGCATCCTAATTAAAGGCGGATACGACCATGACCTATGCAGTGCTTGCGACAAATCCAGAACGTCAGGAATTAGGTATCGCGCTTTGTACGATCACCCTGAACGCGTCGAGAATAACGCCTCTGCATCACGGCTTGCTTCCTGATTGGAACGACAATGGATTAATTGTCACCGCACAAGCCACCGCGAATCCAATGAATGCCTACAAAATGTTTGAGTTGTGGGATAAAGGTTGGACGTTCGAAGCGATCGAACACGAACTTGCAAAAACCGACGAATTTTTTTCTTGGCGCCAGATTGGCGCGGTTAGCGCCGGTGGTGAGATCTATGGCTACACTGGTGACGACGCATTCGATCACAAAAGTCATATCATCGGTGACGGATCGATCGCGATTGGAAATTTTTGCGATGGGCCGGGCCCGGTCTCCGCGATGGCCGAAGTCCTCGACGCTTGTCGGGACGAGCCAATGGCAGAGCGATTACTCAATGCTTTGGAAGCGGGTCGAGACGCAGGCGGGCAATTCGATCCCGCGCGCGGCCACGTACCCGAAGTCTTTGCGACGTTACTCGTTTTCGATGGTAAGCAACCTTGGCCAGCGGTCGATTTAAGAGTCGAGCTCGATATGCATGCGGTGGCTAAACTGCGACGTCTATATGAGCAAGCGCGCCGCCTCGATCCGATGTTGGCGGCAATGTATCGAGATCCACCAAGTACGTTCGACGAGTATCACGTCGTCTACGATATCGTCGATTCTCAAGTTTAATTCTCCTGTGGCGCAGAATTTAAAAACGCGATCTTGGGTTTTACAATGCACGCCTTCGGTGTCGGTGCGTGCCACTGTTAAATTGAATAAGTCGAATAAAGAGGCACGATTTGCTCTGCGCCTCATGGCGGTAGATTTCGGGAAAAATAACTAACGTTGGGGCCTCGCAAAAATTCGCAATTCGAGCCGTAGTTGAAACAACACACTTCAATTGTGTCGGGTTTTGAAAGACTCCTTGGCCGCGAAATTTAATCATTGAAATTTCTTTGCTTAAATACGGACCGAGGTGGTGAATGTCGATCTGAACGCAGGTATCATCGTCCGCAAAGCGCTTATAAGAATCTATTCGTGTATAAAGAATTCTATCGTCTCAAGCTTAAGCCTTTCAGCTTATTGCCAGATCCGGCGTTTCACTTCATGAGCGCTAAACACGCGGCTGCCCTAACCATGATCGAGTCCGCCGTAGCTAACGATCTGGCGCTGTCGGTTGTTGTCGGGGAGGTGGGTACGGGTAAGACTACGCTCAACCGCCGGCTGCTCAGCCAGCTCGGCAATCTGGTCACCGTCGGCTTAATCACAACCACGCACTGCGAGTTCGGCACCCTCATGCAGTCCGTTGCACTCGCGTTTGGGATCCCGTTTAAGGGCAAGGATAAGGTCGAACTCTATCGAGATTTTTCTGAGTTTCTGATCAAAGAATACGCTGCTGGTCGACGCACGTTGCTGATAATTGACGAAGCGCAAAACCTCGATGCCATCACCCTTGAAGAAGTCCGCTTGCTAACAAACATCAACGCGGACGACCACACTTTGCTGCAATTGCTAGTTATTGGTCAGCCCGAACTGCACCAGCTGTTAAGAAGCCCTGGACTTCGCCAATTTGCACAACGAGTTAACGTGCTGGCGAGCTTAGAGCCGCTCAACGAAAAAGAGACAGCAGATTACGTCCGACATCGTTTAAGAACCGCAGGCGGCGACCCTAAACTATTCCACAAAAACGCACTTCGGTTGATCCACTGGAATAGTGGGGGAATACCGCGAGTAATTAATACACTGTGCGAGCTCGCGCTCGTCTATGGGCACGCTAGCAACAAGCGAAAGATCGATGCTGCGTTAATTGCCGATGTCGCTCGCGAACGCAGTTCAACCGGTCTCTACGGAAATTTGGTCTACGATATAGATGTGCTGAAGGCGACGGAACACGCTGAGACGAGGGAAAGCGCTGCACGCAAAATTTTGCGCATCCGAGAAGTGGGTCTTAACGTGGCCAAACCAGCCAGCCAGCGCGCTACTGGTTCACCTGGTCGCAAGAAAAGATTCGACGTGGTTGATGAGGCTGCGATTCCAACGAATATTACCGTGAGAATGATTGCGGGCAGCCGAGGCTAGGTGTTATTGGCGAACAAGGTCGCTCGCGCCCGTCCGTGCGATTTCGGCGCTTGATAAACGTAAATGCCGGCCTAAGGGTTCAGGATCGATGCCATCTAGCCTAAATTATTAACATAATTTCTAGAGCTTCAAGACGGGTCCGATCTTGTTTCCTAAACCGATATCGAGGATCCGCACTTGCTCCGTCCTAAGCGATGTTCGCAACGTGCGCGATGGTGAAATCTGAGATCGGATCGGTGGTAGATTGCGCATCCTACAAGTCCAGGGGATCGATTCTTGGTAGACGTTAAAGCCTGCTACGCGAGACGACGGTGCATTCGAGTTTGATGCGATAAGGCACACGCATGGACAGGTTGATTCGCGCCATTCGAGATCGGGACACAACAGAATCTGTATCCCTTGGAGCGTTTGCGGAAATGTCGGTTCTGGCCATGCGACGTCATAGATCACTCCCATTCCCCGCGTTTCTTGAGGACGATGATGTCCGGTTCGTACAGTGCAGCGCACCTTGTTGCAATGACTACTCAGTAAATCGATGTTTCCACCCGGGCACTACGCGCAATCATGCGATACTTCGTTTCGACTTATGTGTGAGAAAAACTGATGTGGAATTTTGCGACGGATCCTGAATTTCAAGAGAAGCTCGACTGGATGGAGGCTTTTATCCGCCAAGAGATAGAGCCCCTAGATTATCTTTTCCCTAAAGACGAAACCTATAACGTCAATAACGCGGCGTTGATGGCTATTTTGGATCCATTAAAAGCACGGGTGCGAGACGCCGGGTTGTGGGCGTGTCATCTCCCACCTGCGTTAGGCGGCGGTGGCTGGGGACAATTGAAGCTCGCGCTAATGAACGAACTGCTGGGTCGGTCGTTTTTCGCCCCAACAATATTTGGCACGGCCGCTCCGGATACAGGTAACGCCGAAATTCTCGCGCATTTCGGTACCGAGGCTCAAAAAACGAAATTTCTTCGGCCGTTGCTCGACGGAGATATTGTCTCGTGCTTTTCCATGACCGAACCGCAAGGCGGAGCAGATCCCAAAATCTTTACTTGTTCTGCTGAACGCCGTGGCGATCATTGGTTACTTAGTGGTGAGAAGTGGTTTGCGTCCAACGCGCGCTGGGCCGATTTTCTGATTGTCATGGTGGTGACGGATCCCGACGTCACGATTTACCGTGGGGCGTCGATGTTTCTCATACCGACAGCAACGCCCGGGGTCGAATTCGTACGCAACTCTGGTATGGCATTCGAAGAACCTGCGCACGGTGCGCATGCCTATTTACGTTTCAACGACGTTCAGTTGAGCGACGCCGATTTGCTTGGCAAACCTGGCGACGCGTTCAAAATTGCGCAAACCAGGCTCGGCGGCGGCAGAGTCCACCACGCCATGCGTACCGTTGGATTGGCGAAGCGTGCGTTCGAGGCGATCTGCGAACGAGTGCAAAGTCGCACTACCCAAGGAGATGTATTGGGCGCCAAACAGATGGTCCAGTCTGAAATTGCCGATCTGTGGATGGAGATCGAACAGTTCCGATTGCTCGTGTTACAAACGGCGTGGAAGATCGATAAACATAACGATTACAAACTAGTCCGCCAAGACATCGCGGCCTGCAAAGTCCTAAGCGAAAGGGTGATGGTGAGCGCGGCAAGTAAGGCGATTCACTTACACGGGGCGCTCGGTATTTCTAATGAAATGCTGTTTGGCGAATGGTTGCTCTGGGGTTACGCGCTCGGTTTGGCTGACGGACCATCCGAAGTTCATCAAGTAACGGTTGCTAAAGAGGCCTTGGGTGCGGCGACGAGAATAGACGAGCTATTCCCGAGTAGTCATGTTCCAAGTGGAGCGCGTCGCATGCAAATGAAGTACGCCAAAGAGCTCAAACTTCCAGGCCATCGGCGCGGTTGGGTGGTCTAGTTTCGCTAAATCATTTGCACGGCCGCTCGGAATTCGCAATAGTTTAACTCCGTCGTTGTTCGGCCACGGTCATTGCCCACCAGGGGCCGCTCGATCGGCCCCAAGTAGCCGACCAATACCATCCCGACACGTCAATCCATGAATTCCCTTCGAGGTCGAAGATACGTTCGGACACTTGCAATTTTCGAGTGTCGTTGACCGCGCTAAAGCTCGACCATAATTTACCCTCGCCGTCTGTGCGCACTGCACTCGGGTTGATTTCAAAATCAAGCGCTCGGAAACAATCCGACGCGGAATGAAGCTTGCGTGTTGGATGCTTCAGCCAACGGATGATTAATTCTCGAGAGCCATCGTTAAAGCGCGCGATTCTCTCAGGATAATCCGTCAGGAATTGTTGCTCACGCGAGCTCAACGGCAATGCGGTTAAGGCCTTACCTTCGAATTCGTGTGGCCACCCCGGAAATTCGAGATCCGATATCCGTTCCACTTGCGAGCTTGAAGAATCTAAAAATGGCATCGTCGCTGCGATTAGGGCGGCGAGTAGAAATAGAAAATGCATTGTCATTGGCGTAAGCGCAGCAACCGAACAGCGAAGAACATGATAATGCCGGCTGCCAGCATGAAACTTGCGACTCCCGTGGCATCGTGGGTAAACGCGGGGGCTGTAACGATATCCGTTTCCAAAAAGAATAACGAACCCACGCGCAAGATATTGGCGGCGACGATGGCGGCGACCGTGACGAGGAGCAAGCTAATGCTCGCTCGCAAGCCAAGCTCACAAACGCACATAGCGCAAAACGCAAGGTATGCACCTGCCCATAGCATGTGAATGCCACTGCAGGGCGCATCAATAACGACTTGTCGTGCGCCCCACATGAGTAAGGTGCCTTGTTGAGTGACCATGAATCCCGTTAGCTCGATCAACGGTACCGCGAACCAACCGATCATGACGCGCATGGGGTAAGCGAACGCGAATTGAAAAGAGGCGACGACTGGTAGCGCCAGCATAAACAAGCCCCAAATCCCGATGTCGAAGCCTCGGCCGCCGCGGTAAGAACTCGCAAGCATTGCTTGTACTGAAAACGCCAAGCCTGCCCGTAGCAAGGGTGGAAAAATGTTGAACGTAGCGATATAGATGATAAGCCCGCAGACCGGTGCAGTGAGACGTGATGCCTCGCGCCGAGTTTGCGGCGCTCTGAGCCCGAGCAATAACAATGCAGTCATGATCGACACGAGTCCCCAGGGCTCGCCGTTACCGTCGTCCAAACGCTGCAAGTACCAAGCCCAGATTGGCCACAACGCCGCTATCGCAAGTAACCCCGGCCACACAAGAGCAACACGTCGCACGCTCAACATTGGGCGGATCCGCTGCGGCGCGATTGACGATAAAGTGATGTCAGGCAAATCAACACGCCGATCATTAGTAACCATGTTTCGGGTTCAGGAACCGTTGGTACGGTGGCGCCATCGACTGCGTGCAAGCCTGCTTCGACGTACTGCGCTTCGGTTTCCAGTACGATTGCGCTGGTCGCTGGTGTGCGCGCTCATAGGAATTCTCGGCACCATCATTCAGTAGTTCTATGACCGATTCATACGCCCACAAGCGGGCCAAATGAAATGAAGTCTCGGTACTCACCTGAGATTCAACGAGTGGCCTGGGACCAGCAATGTTGTTGCGTTGCAGCTGGTAACGCGGCGCCGCGCCGGACCACTGTTGGAACAAACGCTCGAGCGCTTGCGTGTCATTACCATAGGAAGGCAACACGCGAAAATTGAGATCAGAAGCGAATGCTTCCTTCAAACGATTGCGTCCACTAGCGAGCTGTACTGCGACTAGCGGAACCCGTTGGTTTGCCAAAGAGGGACGCACAGCCCGGCTAGCACTTGCGTCGAACAAGACATCTTGTCGTCCATGCAACCAGAGCACAGCGCTGTTCGAATGTTGCTCTGCCATCTCTAACCCTAAGCGCAGTGCGGCTGAATTATCGACACCCCCGACGAACGCATCGTCGGCTAGGAACAAGGCGAAGTCGTTAGAACGGGAGGTCGCATCGCCATTAATAGTGACGACTTCATCGCTGGCGATAACGATCGAGAGCGCGATTGATGGCGGCGTTCGTCTCACGAGGTCTACAAGCCATTGGCGATGCTCAGCCATCGATCGCGAGCCATCAATCACTAGAATGACTCGATCGATCAACTGCGTACTTTCCTCGATCACCTGCGTAATGTGGCTCGGCTGCTCCGAACGATTGTCGTTAGTCCAAACGCTGGAGCGATCCGGTTTGCGCGCTACCCGAACACTCATAGGTGTTGAGTCAATGAGCGATTGGCTTAAGTCGCCGGTGACAATAGATAAATTGTTCTCCAGTTTCGTCGCTATTAGATCCTGTGTAGGACTGGCTAATTGCAAGCGAGATTCAGCATGTACTGTGTGCCGTGTGGATTCGGGGATAGCAAAGTTGCGCGCTTGGATCTCTGGTAGCTGGAGCCAGGCCGTTTTGAGATCCGCCAGATCCAGAGGTGCGGTTACCCCGATCCGGAACTGCATTTCGCCGCCTCGTGCAGGGACGGGGAACAGTTGTACGAGCACAGAATCCGCTCCAGTGTGGCTTACAAGAATAGGATCGCGCCGCGCTCGGACTACATTTTCATACGCCTCGCGTACTTGTCCGCGAGATCCAAAGGCGGATTCTCGCGGTTCCCCATCGATCCATAAACTAACTCGGCTGACCACAGCCCCTGGCGGTAACTGGACTTGAAAGCGCGCTTCCGCAAGCCGTTCCGAATCGTTTTGAACGACCATCGTCCATTCGAGATAAGCCAGTAGTGCATCTGGATCGATCGCGACCTGAAGCCTCGAATCGCGCAAGTAGAGATTCTCGATCCGCTGGCCGACCGAGTTGCTGCCTTGGTCGCGATCGAATCCCGAAAAATGTAGACCGGTTGGTCGGGGTTGCGAATTAAACGTATTACCCGTCACTTGGTAGTAAATTTCCCGAGCCGATTCGGTCGAGATAGGGCGGTAGAAGCCCAACGCAACACTGAAAATATCTTTAGCGCGGCCGCTGCGGCCATAGCAGACGCTGCGCATTAGCGGCTCGCTGCCGAACCGACGCAGGAACTTTATCCAGTGGACTTGTTCACTCGAATGAGTAGACCCGGCTATTTGTAGGCCGACTTGGGTGACGATTGCCGGGGTTTCCAGCATCACAAGGATCGCAAATCCAGCTAGGATTGCCGGCCATGCTTTACTGCCAGTTTGACCTATAGCCGGTCGAGCAATCTTAAGCGCGCGGCGTAAACGTAAGCTCACGATCAACGAACATAGCGGTGCGAGGGGTAGCAGTCCGATCAGTACGATAACCCCGACGATACCAATCGGCACAAGCGGCAGAAAAAGTATCGCATAGAACAACGCAATGCCGATTGCAACTGCATTCCACCGCAACAGCACCACGTAGTTCGTGGCATTGTTGCGCTTCAGATTCCACCATATGGCGAGGTTCGACAACGGCACCACCGCGACCAAGGCCATGTGGGCGACCGTCGGGATAGGGTCGAAGAAAATCGAAGCGCACTGCTGCGTGAGTAACTCGTAGATCAATGCCGCGCTTGGTTGAACGATCCCGCAGAACACCGTAAAGAAAACTTGCATAAAATTTCTCATCACTAGGGCTCCTCAGCTACTCAGATTGCAGTAGCGCATAGGCGATCGCGCGAAACATTCCAATCCCGCCAGCTGCCCTTATTGGTCCAGTCTTTATGCAGAGTCATTTGCTGCATAAAGTTCGATGCGCCGTGTTTTGCATCCCGCGGGAAGTGCATTACCAGGACGGGTACAGCATCACTGCTTAACGAGAGGAGGTAGCGTTCGTCGAGCCGGCTCGTATTCGATAATTGTTCGATGTTCGTTCGTGCGATGACGGCGTCCGGGTTAACAACAAACAGAAGCCCAAAATCGATTTGGGGCGCCGAACAAGATCGTCCTACAGAACCAAAAATAGATCACGCTGAGCCGAACCATAAACGCGCTCGTGTAGAAACGCAGTTCAGTTAAACCGTATGCTTGTGTATATAGCTGCATGCGGTGCATCGCGGAGGCGACGATCACAAGCACCATGGCCACGAGCCCAAGAGCAAGCACTCTATGGATGCGCACACTTGCGGTACTTGTATTTCTTAGCAACCATCGGCTGACAAGTAGCAACGGGATAAGTAAGCAGGACAAAAAGACGAGTTCGAAGAAGCCGCGTCTCGCGTAGCTCAAAGCGCCGGACTGTTTAACCAAGGAATCATCACCAAAAAAATAGCTGATCTGGATGATGATGTAGGCGAAAAAAAAAGCGTTCAGCGAAGCTAGCACGATCGAAACCTCAATACCGCCGACGGCCCAATTCGGGTGTGTAACCCCGCAGTGCTGTTCAGTTTGCTGATCTGCGCAAGTTTTCAGAAACCCGATTGCGAGAAACGAGCAAATGGAAAATATGACCATCTGTTCGAATAAACTTGCAGCATCCCAGTTGAAGAAGCGGCCGGCGAAAAATTCAAAGCGTTGATCCGAGCGGATCAATAATGTCCCGAACAGCATCAAAATCGGTAGGGCGCCTAATAGACCGCGCCCTATGGCGCAAAACCGATTCGCATCTTGCGAACGAAAATCTTTCCACGGAATATCGTTTCTCACCAAGATCGGAGCGCTTCTGCCGAGCGTGATGATTGAACGAAATATTTCCACGAACATTTCGTAAGGACCGCATTGCGCGATCGAACGACCGAAGCTTTTCTGGTAGAGCAGCATAAACACGAGTACGCCGCCAGACAAACTGAGCCAATGCAGGGTGGAAGAATCGCGCCACGCGAAGCCAAAGGCCAGCAGCCAAAAGATGCCAAACAAACCGTACTCCGCATTTTCCAAGCGAACTTTACGATGCGCACGCAGGCCGATGACGCTGGTAATGATTAGCAAACAAAATAGCGCGACGTTAAGACCTAATTGGACACCGCTAAACAGCAATATGCCGCTGAAACCTAAGGTGGCGCCAATCAGTAGGAGGAGAAAAGGTATTGGTATATTCTTGTTTATGGCAATAACCCCGAAGCGTGTAGTGATATTTGGAATCGTCTTCAGTTGTAGTGTCTCCGGCGCACGTGCAACGGCGATGGCGCGAATGTGGCGATGGCGAGGAAATAATGTGCAGAAATTGCACAATGCCGGTTAAGCGTTCGGAACTTGCTGGAACCGGCGACCGATGGACCTTATGGCTTGGAAGGCGCTATGCACCGAATTCTCGTAGTTGATGACGATCCTCATATCC
>JBLFWZ010000013.1:0-37755 GCA_047611905.1 Gammaproteobacteria bacterium
AGAAACTGGAAAGCCGTTGGCGACGTGCATCTCAATCCGGTAAACGACACGACAGAAATCAAAACAAATAAGGCGGCGTAATTTTAATCTTCAGGCGACAACTACCTTGAAATCCACCGGTAGAAGAGATTAAAGAACACGTTCGACGATTGAAAGGAAGAAAGGTCAAGCTTCTCGCGGAGAAAGTAGAGACCTTTGAGCAGCACGCCTCTCTGTTAGATCTAGGATTCGACTATTTCCAGGGATACTACTACGCGCGGCCGGATATCGTCGCTCGCGATCGAATTCCAGATAATCACCTAGCCGCACTTCGCTTATTAGCCGCGCTGAACAATCGTGCAATCAAAACCGAGGAAATAGAACGTCTAGTTAGTGAGGATGTCGCTTTGAGCTATCGCTTACTGCGCTACTTAAATTCGGCATTCTTTGCTCTGCCCAAGAAGATAGATTCGACGCGCCGGGCGGTCGTCTATTTTGGCATCGACATGTTACGCCAATGGACCACACTGCCGGTTATGGCAAGCGTCAGTGGGAAATCTGATGCAAAATGCGCTAGTGAGAGCGCGTATGTGCGAAGCTTTGGCGAAAGAAAAAAACCTGTCGGATGCAGACAGTTATTTTACGGTTGGCCTTTTTTCCGTCCTTGATTAGTTAATGGACAGTTCGATGGCGTCTATTGTGGAATCCTTGCCGCTAAACGACGCGATTATAACGGCGTTGGTCGATCGTGCTGGGCGAACAAGGGGCCGCCTTAGATTGCGCTTGCGCCTACGAGGCGTGTTGCTGGGACGATGTGGTGTTCGCAGATCTGACACAGAGTCAAATTGGGAACATTTACTTAGAAAGTATCTCGTGGGCGTTAGACGCGTCTTCGGGACTGTGAGTCGATCTTTTACGATCGCGAGCTAGTACTTTGATGTCGGCTTAAGGCGTGCGACCGCTCCGGCGGCTCAAGTGTTCAGTGATCGAGTCAATTCCACCTTCTTTTGCGACGTAATTGAAATCGGATCGAAACGTCAATGCGAGGCTCACGCCTTCGAAGCTCACGTCAAACAATAGCCACTTGTCGTCGCGTTCTATCATACGAAAGTCTATTGGAATCGAGTCTGCATCCTCTACCGCAAAATCTGCAGTGACAATTGCAGTATTCTTGCGCAAGACAGGGTTAGCTCTAACATCCATTACGATTTTCTCCCCCGAGGAGAGCGCTAAGGAGTACGTATTGATGATATAGGCCTGGAACGCGTGCAGGAATTTTTCTTGCTGTTGTACAGAAGCGGTCGTCCAATGGTCTCGTAGAATCCACCGCGCAAGAGACAGGTAGTCTATCCGTGGATTCAAGACGCTAGCGAAGATTTCGCGAACTTTGTCTTCAGATAAAGAATTATCTTCGCGATGCGTCGCCAGTTCCTGCAGTAGCTCGTGGAACAAATCCCGGACAATAACATCCGGTTCGTGAGTTGATGCGAATGCCGGGCTAGAGATAAGCAGGGCGCACAACCACGAACTTACGAAAAATCCCCGAAATAGCTGCCTTCCTCTTTGGTACGCTTTTCGATTCACAAGTTGACCTCATAATAGTTGAGTCCCGATCCACGGGGCTCGGAGGACGTTAACACATCGGACGACGAAAAATCTATTGAGGGCAATGAAGCCGGATAAACCTAACTCGGTGCTTGTGATATGCGCTACTTTGATACACCTGGAACCTGAATTTCGTGCGGCGTGCCGGCCGGATTTAGGGTGAAGGCCGGACGAACTTTAATTGCCTTAAGTCTTGGTCGATGTCTCGCCGTTTAAGATAGCCTCAAAGTTACGGAAGAAGATACCCGCCAATTTCTTCGACGTGCTGGTGATTAGTGATCCCCCGAGTTGCGCGAGCTTGCCGCCTATGTCTGCTTTTACTTCGTAGCGCAAAAGTGTCGATTCGCCTTCGTCTGTGAGATGGACAAGCGTACGCATTTTCGCGAATCCGGCGGGACCGCCTTTGCCTTCCCCGACCATTGTGTAACTCTGCGGTGCCACCACATCGAGTAACGTGACGCTACCCGTAAACCGCGCTTTAAGTGGTCCGATTTTGGACACAACGACGGCGCTATATTCGTTAGCCGATGTTGCTTCAAGCGCTTCGCAACCCGGAATTGCCTGCTTCAGTATGTCGACGTCGTTCAAGGCCGCGAACACCGTGTCGCGTGTTGCGTTCAGGCGGATTTCTTCGACTAATTCCATTTAAAGGCCTCTCGAATCGCATACGGGCGCTGTTTGCTCACTCCTTGGACTCCTGTATTTTTTTCCAAATAGCGCCTGGGCGTAGCGGGAGTTCAGTGATCTCGATGCCGAAAGGTAACAACGCGTCGCAAATAGCATTCGATAATGCGCCGGGTACCGAGCTTGGCCGCCCTTCGCCGATTCCGCGAGTTCCGAGCGGCGTGTGCGGACAGGGTGATGGGGAGTAGGTGATCTCAATGTCCGGCATGTCGGCAGCATTGGCTATTTTGTAATTTTCGAAATCGGCCGTTAGCTGCTGGCCCTGGTCGTTGTAGATGAACTCTTCGAACATCGTATTTGATAGACCTTGCACAATTGCACCGTGCATTTGACCGTCGACGATGAGAGGATTGATAACATTTCCCACGTCCTCTGAACTCACCCATTTTGTGATCTTAAATTCACCGCTGTGAATGTTGACCTCGACCGTACAAAAATCTGCGTTAAAGCAAATCATTTGCTTCGCGGCTTCGAAGTAGACGGTTGCCTCTAGGCCTCCAACTTCGCCGGCCGGCATATTGATAGGGTGCATGATGATGCGCTCTACAATGTCGCGAAATGATTTCTTGACGGTCGGGTCGGAGCGCAAGATGACCTGTCCGTCGACGAATTCAAAATCGTCCAAGGTTGCGCTAATGCCAACGTCGTACGCGAGAATCCTCACGATTTTTTCTTTGATTTCGACGCACGCATTATGCACGGCGCTCATAAAGTATGAGGCTCCCCGTGCGCCTATAGTGCCAGCGCCAAAGGGTGTGGTTGCGGTGTCGCCCGTCGTCGTTACGGTGTCTTGTGGTTCAATGCCAAAGGCGCTGGCTACGATTTGAGCAACTGAGGTTTCATGTCCTTGTCCGCCCGGTGCGTCGCCGCCAAACACGAGAACCGTACCGCGTGGATCGACGCGCACGCTGGCAGCCCCGTAACCTGGCTGGTTTTCCATTGGCACTAGCACGTCAGACGCCATTCCGGACAATTCAACTCCTGTAGCGAAGCCAATGCCGATATAATTTCCTTCGTCGCGAGCCGCTTTTTGTTCGTCGCGAAACTTAGGCAAATCAATATGGGACATTAGGTTGTCCCAAACTTGCACGAAGTCGCCACTGTCGTAGTACTCGCCGGTTGTCGATGTGTAGGGCAACTGCGAAATTAGATTCTTACGCCTTAGATCCGACGGTTCCATGTCGATCTTGTGGGCGATCATGTCAACTGCACGTTCAATGGCAAAGCGCGTGGGGAAATGGCCAAAAGCGCGTGACGGAGTGAGGCATGCTTTGTTGGTAACCGCAACGCGGAGCTTTACGTCTGCCTTGTCCCATGTATAAGTATTTGGCAATTCAATGGCGCCAAGGAAGGGCATCACGAAGCCCCAATAAACCCCTGTTTCGCCTGTTCCGTTATCCGCGATGCCGCGATTGCGCAGCGCCAGAAGTTTGCCGTCGTTAGTCGCCGCGACTTCCAAATAATTGATCTGGTCGCGCTCTTGTCCGACATTCATTAGGCTTTCGTAGCGCGATTCTATCCAACGGACAGGCTGTCCAAGTTTTCGCGCCATATGCGCGATGATGACGTTTTCGCGGAAAAACGGCGCCTTTACGCCGAAACCACCACCCTGATCGCGTGGCGCGATGACCCGCACTTTCTCGGCCGGTATATCAAGTAGATCGACGAGCGCTAGTCGATCGATGTGCGGGCGTTGGGTCGTGATCCAAGCTGTTAACCCATCCGAGTCCGACCAGTCGCACAGCACACCGCGCGGCTCCATTGGAGTTAGGCCTGTACGATGAACTCTAAAACGTTCCTTGATCGTGACATCTGCAGTGCGAAATATTTCTTCAACTGCCAGATCATTCGCATCTTGTTCGGCTTGGGTTTCGCCGCCAGTAAAGGTCATGGAGAAAATTTCATTATCATCATGATCTTCGTTAATCAGCTGCGCACCAGCTTGCAATGCCGCTTCTGGATCGACAACGACGGGTAATTCTTCGTATTCAATTTCGACGAGTTCCGATGCATCCTCAGCGGTGTATTTATCTCGTGCGATGACGAGAGCAACGGGTGCACCATGAAATTTAACTTTACCCACGCACAGCGGATAAAACTCCGGATACTTCGCCGGCAGATTTGGCAGCAACACAGGTTGTGGCATAGAACGGAGTTCGTCGGCGATGTCGTCACCGGTAACCACGCAGATCACACCAGGAAGAGCCAGCGCCGCGCTCGTATCAATACTTAAAATCTTCGCATGCGCGTGATCGCTACGCACGAACACCGCATGAACCATGCGGGGCAACACAATATCGCTAATGTATTTACCTTGGCCGGTTACGAGGCGGAGATCTTCTTTACGCGGCAGGCGTGATCCCAT
The DNA here is from genome assembly GCA_047611905.1 of Gammaproteobacteria bacterium. Classification (GTDB taxonomy): domain Bacteria; phylum Pseudomonadota; class Gammaproteobacteria; genus UBA11873. The sequence goes on from JBLFWZ010000013.1 coordinate 4,634, forward strand.
CCAGGAGTTATTGGTTTTTTGTGGATTACTCGCCATCGTCGTCGCTCCTAGTTAGCTATCGACTTTGCTGCCGCGCGAACGGCATTCACGATATGCACGTAGCCGGTGCAGCGACACAAATTACCGATCAGTCCGTGGCGAATTTCGTCGTCGCTAGGGTTCGGATTCTTTGTCAGAAATTCAGTCATGTTCATGAGCACACCCGCGGTGCAAAATCCGCACTGCAAACCGTGCTGTTCGTTGAACGCTTGTTGTAACGGGCTAAGCTTTTTATCGACCGCGAGGCCTTCCACGGTAGTGACTTCATGTCCGTCGGCCTGGACTGCCAACATCATGCAGCTTTTCACAGCTTCGCCGTTCAGGTGAATCGTGCATGCGCCGCACACGCCTTCGTAGGTGCAGCTGACATGAGTGCCCGTCAGTCCGACTACTTCGCGGATGAAATCAACCAACAGCATCCGAATCGGAACGGATTCTTGGTAGGTGGTTCCGTTAACTATTACGTTTATTGTCTGCACTTAATTTTGCCCCTCGATTAACTACGTGCGCGTTCGAAAGCGCGTGCCGTCACTTCGCTACCAAGACGTTTGATCAATTGTTCGCGGTAACTAGCATCCGCCCAATGATCGGAATGTGTCTCGACAGAGTCGGCCACAGCATTCATTGCAGTGTCGATTGACGCCGCGTCTCCTGTACTGCCAATCAAGACCGCGTTGCCGGCATCCGCAATTTGGGCGCCATCTGCTAACCCCGCTACCGCCACTTGTGCCGCTCGACATTTTCCCGAGTCATCCAGCGTAATTGAGACGCACATGCCGACGACCGGAAGCGCGTCTGTCACTAGGCCCCATTTCTTATATGCACTGCCCGTATTCGGTGGCGGCTTTGGCCATGACACGGAAATCAAAATCTCGTCTTCGCGCCGCGCTGTTTCCAACGGCGCGATGATGAAATCCTTCGCGCCGACATCACGGACTGAACCATCGGCACTCGCCAAAGACATCGTGCCATCGAGCGCGAGCACGACTGTCGGCATGCACGAAGCCACGTAGTTCCAACACATGCTGCCGCCGATAGTGCCTCGATTACGAACTTGGCGGTCGCCGACTCGCCGGGCGGCGTCTCGTAGCGCCTCGTAGGCGATTGGGAACTTATCGTATTCCGCCATTTCGACGTAGCGAGTCATGGCGGCGATACGTAGGCCGTTTGATTGATCAATGCCGCGTAGCTCTGCGATGCTTTGCAAGTCGACGATACTGGTCGGGCGAATCATTCGCGATTTAATCGCTTGCATGAGGCTTTGTCCCCCGGCTAGGAACATGCTGTCTCCCTCTGGGTACTGTGTAATTGCCGCGAGAGCCTCCGCCACCGTCGTTGGCCGGTGGTAGTTTTCAATATGGGCTGGATACATTTTTCGACTCCAGGGATGGAACGTATGCGGGTGCTGGTTATTACCGTCACGTGTTTGCAAACGCGTCTTTATGACAACGCAAACCGCACACGGCAACTGCTTCACGCAATGCTATAGCGATTTGAACGAATGTTCAAATCATCAAAACGGCACTTGGGTCACCTCATTCAACGACATCCGTTAGCGCACTAAACCGCTCTCGATATCGTTGCACTACGGGGCTAACCCGAAGGTGCAAAAAGCGAAGTCGAGACGCGCAATAAGCACGGGTCACGCTGGCGGCGGACGGCTGACAGGAGTTGCGTCGATTTGGTTTGGTAATCGGGAGGCGGTTCTAGGAAGCTGCCACGCAACGTAGATTGGGGTATCCATGACTTCAGATTTTGTGGCGAACGGCGATTATCTGTTTCCGAGGCTATTTATCGATGTGGTCCCGCGGGCGAAGCTGCCGAGCTCGCGTGACTATTAGTTGGTCCTGCCACACGACATAATCAGACTTTTATGCCAAGTGGAATGTAGAGAGAAATGATTGCCGAATCCTGGACAGTCGCACGAACAAGTATCCGAATTAATTTTGCTCGGTGATCCCCTCAGCGCTGACCAGAAGTTGCTCGATGCGCTGGGCGCGACGAAAGGCGTGGTGTGCTTAGTCGGTGCGGGCGGCAAGAAAACGACGATGTACGCATTGGCTCGGATGCATTCGGGCCGCGTTTTATTGTCGTCGACCACGCATATGTATGCTTACCGAACGGACCTCGTGGATCGGGTCGAAATGCTCTCCGATCGAGACGCACCGTTGCCCGAACTTTCGAGTGGCAGAGTGGTTGCATTAGCAACGCAAACCGATACCGCGCATAGAGTCGGAGGCGTGCCGGCCGGCCGGCTAGAAGAAATTTATCGGCAGGGGCACTTCGAGGTGTGTTTAATCAAGGCAGACGGCGCTCGCGCTCGTTGGATAAAAACGCCCGGACCGAACGAGCCATTGATCCCGTCATTTGCGACAACGGTGATACCGGTCGTGTCTGTGCAGGTCTTAGGGCGTCGGCTCGACAACGACATTGCACATCAACCACAACGAGTCGCAAATTTTCTGAATATGAACATCGGCGATAGATTTGAGGAGCACCACTTAATCGAGCTACTCACAAATCCCGCCGGCTCGTTGAAAGGAGTTGGTGAGGCGCTCGTGATACCTCTGATTAACATGGTCGATAGCGACGAACTCTGCGAACGAGCGCGAACAATTGCACTGGCCGTGTTAGCTCGCGCGCCCAGAATATCGCGGATCGTGCTCGCGTCGATGAAACACGCTCGCTTGGTTGATGTAATCAAGAGAGGCTGAATTTAGATTAGCTAAGAGCCTGTCGAACTTAGCAGTCCGTCAGGAGAGAAAGCCCAACACGCCCCTAAAATGCGTCCGCGTAGGTTAGCGTCGCAATCTTGAACTTGTGACCCATATCGCAACTGCCGCAAAACAACACCCTAAGGTAAACGCGTGCAACGGTAAGGTCGTACTGTCGTACAGATAAGCAGCAATCGCAGAGCTGAATCCGGCAAAACTAATTTGCGTAAACCCGGCGACGGCACTCGCACTGCCGGCCCGCATTGGAAACAGACTCACGGCAACTGAAGATGCTATTGGCAGCATTAGTGAAGTAGAAAAGAACATACATAAACCAGGAACGACAACTAATGCAGTCGAGATTGGGAGAGTTAGGCTTGCGACGACTGATCCCACAGCAGCACACAGTCCAATCGTAAGACCGCAAACGATGGTTCGGTGAATGCCTAAAAGGCCAACTAGATAACGCCCCGCAAGCGAACCTGCGACGTATGCGCAAGCCGCCAATGAATAACTGATGCCGTAAAAATCTTCGGCCATGCCGAGATCGTTAATCAAGAGAAAACTGTTCACCACGGCATAGGCAAATACGCCAGCGAACATCAGCGCCGGCGGCAGGACGTACGACCAAAATTTCAGATTGCGCCCGATCTCAATGTATCCGCTGGCGACCTCACGTGCCCCCAATCGAGAGAGACGCCGTTCAGTGGGCAAGGTTTCTGGCACTTTGAAGATTGCCGTAACGAGCAATGCCAGGGCCATTGCGCCGATAGAATAGAAAATCGTATTCCAGCGCCCATGTTGCACAATCCAACCACCTAGGGTCGGGGTCAGCATTGCTGCGAAGGCCATTAGACCAGTCAATAGCGCAAGCATTTGTGCCGCCTGATCGCGCGCGACCCGATCATTAATCAAGGCTCTAACTAATACGGGGCCTGCCGCCGAAGCGCCGCCTTGAGCTAAACGGTAGGCAAACAATTCGGTGATGCTTACAGACGCCGCACATCCGAAACTCGCTAACGCGAAAACGAACAGGCCGCCAAGTAAAACAGGCTTGCGTCCAAATCGGTCAGACAATGGCCCCAGTACTAAATGCCCGATAGCGTTGCCGTACAGAAATATCGACAAGCTCAGCTGTACTGCCTGCGGTGTGGCGCCGAAATCGCGTTGTATCGCCGGAAACGCCGGTAAATACATATCCGTCCCAAACGCCGCTAAACCGAAAATTAGCGCAAGGAGGACAATAAGGCTCGCGGAGACGAGATTAGGCTCGAGCGCTAAAGCATTTGTAGGTGCGGGTGCTTGCGTCGACATAAATACTACGGCGCGCCCTTACGGAATGGCCGCATTTTGCGACGACACTTGCTTATTGGAGGGTCGACCGTTTTATAGCGTCGTAGACGATTTTAACAAATGTATCTGGTTTCAGAAAACCACCACCCCATTTTTCGTCAAACGCAGCCGTCGGTTTAGCCAGCACGATTTGTTCGATGGTATTGCCGGCGACGATCAGATCGGCAATTGCACTACGCACTGCAACAAGCATGTCTCGATACTCGCGTAAGCCTTTTTTGTCGGTGAGTGAGCCGTGTCCTGGGATGATTTTCGTTTCGTCGTCACTGCTGGCGAGAATTTTGTTCGCTGCGGAGATGACACCTGCAATAGAGCCGCCACTACCGGAGTCGATAAACGGGTAAAGATGATAAAAGAATGTATCGCCGGCGTGGATGACGTTCGCATTTCGGAAATGGACAACTGAATCACCGTCAGTGTGCGCATTGGATGTATGGAAAACGCGAATTGTCTCGCCGTTGAAATGGAATGTGATGTCGTCGCCGAAGGTGATGACTGGCAAAGCGGCGCTCGGCGACGCCGGCACGTCAACTTTAAAAAACTCGATGACTTGGTCGTTACTCAGTCGATGACGAACGTTTTCATGCGCCACGACAATCGCACCGTTTTGCGTCATTTTTTCGTTGCTTCCCGCATGGTCGCTATGCCAATGAGTATTGATTATGAACTTGGTGCTGGTGGGCGCGAGCTTTGCGATAGCATCCCGAATCACTTCGTACTGCGAGGCGTATTGATCGTCGACCACCAACACGCCATCACTACCGCTAGATACGGCGACGTTGCCGCCGCGACCCATCAGCAGGTGTAACCCGCTTGCCACTTCAATTGTGTCGATCGGGACGGCGTCTTGCGCAACCAAAACTTGGCTTGTTGTTAACGTCAGAATCAAAGTGCCGATTGCGTTCAATCGTTCGACCATAAAGCACGTCCTCGTTGCGGGAACCGGCAATACTACACGGGTTTTAGCCAAAGCCGTGTAATAATTCGATTAACCGGGCGGCGCGATCCGCATCATGAAACCAAAAAAATGGAAGCAGAAATACCGTGAATTTTAACTACCAAGAGCTGCTGCTCGAACTCTCAAACGATACTGCAACAGTAACTATGAACCGACCAGAGGCGTTAAATGCGATCACGCCTTTGATGCTTGAGGAATTGAATACGGCATTCGATGCGATTGGAAAGAACAGCGATATTCGATTCGTTATTCTAACCGGAGCAGGGCGGGCGTTTAGCGCCGGAGTGGATCTTAAAGCACTCGGCGGTCGTCGGCTCGAAAATGGCAAAGTCGGCGATATTCTCGATTTGCCGGCTCGTGCCGTGATCGAAAAAATTGAATTGTTACCGGTACCCGTTATTGCTCGTGTGAACGGATTTTGTTTCACGGGGGCGCTGGAGCTTGCGCTTGCCTGCGACCTAATGGTGGTGGCAGATAAAGCGCGGATCGGGGATACGCACGCGAAATGGGGTTTAAGACCCACATGGGGGATGAGCCAACGCCTGAAGAGGCGAGTCGGCATTGCTAAAGCGCGCGAGCTTTCGTTTACTGCGCGAACCTTGACCGGACAGATGGCCGTCGAACTGGGGCTAGCAAACGTTGTTGCACCCTTGGCGGAACTGGATACAGTTGTTGCCGCACTAATTGGAGAGATGCGCCCAAACAGTGCTGAATCATTTGTTGCCTATAAAGATCTTTATCGAGCCGCAGAAAACCAAGGTTTGGCAAGTGGACTGAGTTTCGAAGCAGGCAACGACTATACCTTCACGGATAGCAACGAACGATTAGCCGAGTTTATGAGCTAAATGGATTTGCGACAGCTGCGCCGCGCCTCATGGACGCACTAAGCACGGCGAGCTACGGAATCGATGGCTGTTGTGCGGGCTGGTTCTACGTTCGCGAACAAGCAGGTCAGTTCATTTTTGGCATCGTTGAAAAGCTAGCAGACCTTCTCTCCAATGAGCCTGCGCAAAGCGTCGTGTTTATCGATATGCCGATTGGCTTGCGCGATGCATCCGCAACGCCGCGCGGCTGCGATGTGGCGGCGCGAAAATTTCTTGGGAGGCCTCGGTCATCGAGCGTTTTTGCAGTTCCGCTGCGCGGCGTTCTGGACTGCGACGATTACGCTAGTGCATTGGCCGAAAACCGGCGTTTATCTGGCAAAGGCTTCAGTAAACAGGCGTTCGGAATTATCCGGAAAATTAGAGAAGTCGACGAACTACTAGCGAACGGCACGGGATCGAAGGTCATCGTGAGAGAAATCCATCCGGAGCTCTGTTTTTGGGCATTTGCCGGTGGCCACGCAATGACTCATTCGAAAAAAACTCAGGCGGGATTCCTCGAACGTTTAGCCGTGCTGCAACCGAGCATGCCGGGCGCGTCGCAGATCGTGACCGACGCACTTCGGCAATACCGGCGCCGCGACTTAAGCCGCGATGACATCGTTGACGCATTAGCCGCGCTCGCGACAGCGAGGCAGCCGCTTAAGCGGCTGAGCACCGCGCCGCTTGTTCCGGAGAAGGATTCCCGCGGCTTGAGTATGGAAAACGTTTACTGCTCCTTCGAGTAAGCCGCGCGCTAATTTCGCGAGCACTTTCCGCAATGTGAATTCATCAGTGCTTCGCTGTGTGCAAAACGCGGCCTAAAGATGCGGCCGCACTTCTTGAACGAATCGCGACATCGTGTCGAGCGCTACCGCGCGGGTCTCGGTCATGATGTCGAAGCAGAACTCTGTGGCGCCAGCGTCCTGATAGCGCTTTAGAGAGTCAATAATGTCCTGCGACCGCCCTTCAGTGGGAGCCTGGCCTTCGCGCGGCGGGTCCGATTGAAACGTTAGCGGTATTTTTGGTGCGATCGGAAAGTCCGTCCGCGCGCGACCCGCTTTATCCAATGCTTTGAGCAAAGCGGGTTTCGCCTCGCTGATGCCTTGTGGCGAAATTTTGAATGGGTGCCATACGTCACCAAAGCGGCCAACCCGGCGGAGCGCGGCGTTGGTATTTCCCCCAATATAAATTGGCAGATTGCTTTGCACTGGCTTAGGGCCGGTTTCGGCGTTTTGAAAATGGTAGTACGGGCCGTCGATGCTGGTTTTTTCCTGAGACCACAGGCGTTTAATAATGGCGAGACCATCATCTGTTCGCTCGCCGCGGTCTTCGAAACTATAGCCGAGCGCTTCAAACTCCTCGCGATACCAACCGACGCCAACGCCGAAGTTCACCCGGCCATGGCTGAGTCGGTCCATTTCCGCGATTTGCGCCGCGACCTCGGGCGGGCTGCGCATAGGCAAAATGAGTACGCTCATCCCGAGCCGAACTCGTCGCGTGCGCGCAGCCAGATAATTGAGTACGCTGAACGGCTGGTAGTAAGTACGCCGCCACTCTTCTGGCAACTGCCCGTCTGCGCGACCCGGATATCGGGAAACGCGCATTTCCGGCATGATGAGGTGGTCGCTTGCCCATAAGCAGTCCCAGCCATCTGCCTCAGCGCGTTCTGCGGTTTTGTCAAATGTGTCAGGCCCTGCGGCATCGCCGCGAACAATCACTGATATTCCGTACTGCATTTAATTTCCCTTCTTCAAAATTAACTATCGCGCATTTGATCTGCACAGCGATTTAACAAAATCGGCCGGAACCGTAAATTCGCGCCAAATCCTGAGCTATTCGTAGAACGGCCAAGTCGACATCTCAATCTCCCCAACATCGATGCTGCCTGTTGCACGTCCATCATGTGACTGTCATATACAGCCGTTATAAATGCACCTGTTGGCAATGGCTCAGTGGTCATTTGCCAGTTAAGAATTCGAGTAAATCCTAAGGAGTAAAATTGTGAAACGCACGTCCTCATTGTTATTGATGGTTAGATTGTTGCTAGTTCCGGTCGCCATGGCCGCGGCGGCGCCAACTTTCGCTGCTAATGACGCGATGTTGGAATTGATGAAAATTCTGCGCGACAGAGGTAGCTTAACGAATGACGAATACGAGTTGCTAGTGAACGCTGCGAAAGCCGATACGGAGCAAACAGAATGGGCGAAGCAGGAAGTTCGTACCGCAGTAGATTAAGAAAATTGCGACGGTTGAGCGCAAATCTGAGAAGCTCTCTTGCGCCAAAAAAATCAAAAAGAAAGGCGACGTTCGAACTCGCTATCGGTATGAAGATCGAGATGGCCGTCTAGAACGCAATCGGGGAAGAGTGCGTTACCGACTTGGCGTTATCGCCAAACTGACTGACGGTTGGGAAATCGGCGGCGGCTTGGCAAGTGGGTCGAATGACCAACGCTCGACCAATCAAACATTCGATAATGCTTTTTCTACGAAAAACATTAATCTCGACTATGGCTACATGCAGTACCAATTTAGTAATGGAGTGAAGGCAATAGCAGGTGAATTCGGACGCAAAAATTATTTGTGGGCACCAACAGACGTGATGTGGGACAGCGACATCAACCCAGAAGGTCTGTTGCTAAATTACACTGGCACTAATGGTCTGGGTGGGTTTTCGCGAATGCCGGTATTTGGGTGATCGATCAAGAATCAGATTCGGAACAAGATCCGTATATGGCTTATGGACAACCCGCTCAAAGCTGGACATCGGGTGATCTGTTTGCGACGGTGGCGGCCACGCTATACAGCTTTTCAAGTATCGACTCTATTTCTGCCATAACGAATTCGCCGGGGACAAATGCTGATTCGAGTCTTAGCTCGTCCAACTTGGCGACTCAGTTCGGCACAAATATGCGTGGCGGAAAGGTAGGCCTCATTGGCGAATACATAAACAATTACGAGACCTCTTCGTCTGAAGATACTGCGTGGACATCGGGCGCAAAATACGGCTTTGACAAATGGGGGTTCAAATATGTTTATGCCGATGTTGAAGCTAATTCTGTCCCCGACATCCTGCCGGATTCGGACCGTTTCGGTGGCTTAACTGGGATACGAGGTCACGAAGTAGAGCTCACGTACAAAATAATGAAAAATGTAAAACTGGGCTTGGACTTCTATTCAACGGAACGAACGATTACAAATGAGGACGAAGAGTTATTGCAAGCAGATATCAACGTTAAGTCTTAATCATTTAACAGCTGCTGGCGACGTCGCGGTACGGATCTCGACGTCGCGAATTAAATTAGCAAAAGCGTCGACGTCTTCGATCGCGGTGTTAAACGATGTCATCCATCGAGCAATAGAGGCCTTCTCGTCCCACATGTAAAACTCACAGTGATCGGATAACGGGCCAAGGTAAGCCGGGTCGAGTTTGGGAAATAGGGCATTAATTTCTACCGGGCAACAAAAATCCACACCTTCAACATCTGCGACGAGATCCGCTAATCGCCGCGCCATCGAATTCGCATGTTCCGCGTTAGTGCGCCACAGACCGGTTTCTAGAAAAGCTTCGAATTGAACCGAAATGAAGCGCATCTTGGACGGCAGTTGGGTGGCTTGTTTGCGTAGAAAGGCGGCGTCGGTCGCACACTCTGGGTTAATGAAAATTATTGCTTCGCCGCCCATAAGACCATTTTTGGTGCCGCCGAAACTCAATACATCGACACCGAGGTCTGAAGATGTCGCGGCCAATGAACAGCCTAAAGCGGCAGCCGCGTTCGATAGTCGAGCGCCGTCGACATGTAAGAACATGCCGCGTGCGTGGGCGAATTCCGCCAGAGCTCGAATTTCTTCTGGCTGATAGATCGTGCCCCATTCGGTCGGTTGCGTGATCGAGATGACTCTCGGGACGACATGATGCACACCGCGCGAATCACCGATATTTGCCGCCACGATTTCGGCGGTGATTTTTCCGAACACAGATGGCAGCGGGATCAGTTTGCCGCCGAAGAATTTTTCTGGAGCGGCACATTCATCCGCCCAAATGTGCGAACAGTCGGCGCAAAACACGGCTTCGAAAGAGCGTGCAATTGACGCTATGCCGACGACATTCGCACCTGTTCCACCGAATGTAAAAAAGACTTCGGCTTGTTTGCCGAATTCATTACGCAATGCCGAGATAGCCGCATCAGTGTACGGGTCGTCTCCGTAAGCTTTCTCGAAGCCGTGATTCGCTCGCGCGATCGCCTCGAGTATTTTCGGGTGTATGCCAGAGCAATTATCGCTCGCAAAATTTAGTAAGTCTGAGGGCACTGGGTTCTTTTAATGCAAATCGGGTGCTTTAAATTGTGCCCGTCGATCGATTGACGGCACCTGAATGTCAAACGCCGCACCATCGCGGTAAATAACCAGCGGGACCTCGCAGCCGGCATCACCGAACGCCCATATCGTGCGGAAGAAATCTGCCAAGTTTTGGGTCCGCTCGCCGGCGACGCCGATCACAACGTCGCCCGCGCGAACGTCGGCTTGTTCCGCGGGTCCACCATCTAGCACCCCTGCGATAACTAAATTTTCGGGGGTCTCGGTGACGAATAAACCGAGCCACGGGCGTGCCGGCGACAACCGCGTACCGTAATTGAGCATTTCCGAGAGGATCGGTTTGAGCAGGTTGATCGGTACGATCATATTGCCAACGTCAAATTCATTTGACACATTCTCCACGTACAACGACCCGATACCGCCGAGTTGGCCGCTCGCCGTAATCAACGCGGTGCCGCCCCAGTTTGGATGTGGCGGCGAAGTAAAGATTGCTTCGTCGAGCACGTATTCCCAATATCCTGCAAATTCTCGCTTCGCCGCGACCTCAGCTGTCAGCGATTGGCTCACGCCGCCAAAGCCCGCAATGATCACTTCATCACCAATGTCGATGAGGTCCGAATCGCCGCACTCGAGAATGGGCAAGTCGAGCTTCCCCAACGGTTGTACGAGTCCGAATCCGGTTTCGTAATCGTAGCCGACGACGTGCCCGGCGACGGCTTGTCCATGTGCGCCAATTAACCAGATTTCGGACGCTTCGGCAATGATATAACCAATCGTGAGAACCAAGCCTGACGCATCGATGCGCACGCCATGGCCGACACGTTCGGTGCCCAATATTTGCGCCGTAAAGGCATCGTCTGGAACACGTGAGCGCACCGAGACGATTGCCGACAATGCATTATCCAGATCAAAATTAAATTGTTCGGGGGATGGTCGGAGGTCGGGTTCGATCATCGAATTTGGGCCGATTTCTTCACTCACAATGGGTTGCCACGGCTGCGCCCGATAGCGTCTGTTGGCTAGGTCTGATGGATGGGGCCCTACTCAAGCGAGTAATGGCAGGTATTCTGTGTTTGTTTGATCTCATGGTTTGAAACTTTAATACATGAAGGCTACCAGAAGAAAGGGTATCGTCGGAACCATGCCAAACGGGACAGTTATCGACGATCTTGGCGTTGCTACGGATTGACTGTCACGGTTGATTGAGGAGATTCAATAATATGAACACGGCTCTTAGCCAACGCGCGCTGGTTTTCGCCTGCTTAAGCTCGATGATGTGTGCGAGCTTCGCTGCACCGTTGCCCATTGCGGAAGTACCGGAACCGCTAAAACCGTGGGTAAAGTGGGTTGTTGCCGACGATCAGCAGCGCAACTGTCCGTCGCTGTACAACAGCTTTAAGGCGAAGAGGTGTGCATGGCCCAGCATATTGCAAATGCGACTCGACGAGCAGCGCGGTGAGTTCCGCGCCGATTGGCAGGTGTTTACTGACAGTTGGATCGCGCTGCCGGGCGAGGCAAAGCATTGGCCGCAAAATGTCACAGTTGATGGTGTCGCACACCCCGTTATCGAACGTAATGGCAAACCATCAGTGCACGTGGCGCAAGGACGATGGGTTATTAAGGGTGAATTTCGCTGGAACGAACTACCGAAATCTCTGGCGATTCCTGTGGATGCTGGGATTGTTGATTTGCAAGTCCGGGGAGAGCCGGTGCCGTTTCCTAATATCAATCGCAGTGGACAGATTTGGTTGGGTGATGCGAGCGTCGCTGATGAACGGATCGAAAATTCGCAATCATTGAAAGTCGCGCGGCGCGTGATTGACGAAACCCCAATGCAGATCGAAACGAGAATTGACTTGGATGTCACTGGCCAGCAGCGCGAGTTGGTCGTTGGAAAACCGCTTCTCGACGGTTTTATCCCGATAAGCATCAACAGTCCACTGCCGGCACGTATCGAGCCCAATGGTGAATTGCGCGTGCAAGTACGCGCCGGGCGACATGCCATAGTCGTGCTCGCTCGGCATCCAGGTTCGGTGCAGCAATTGACAGCGCCGACCCAAACAAGTCCTTGGCCACGCAACGAAATTTGGGCATTCGATGCGCGTAACGATTTACGCCTAGTGAAAGTGGAGGGCGTCACGGCAGTCGACCCGAGTCGCACGCAAGCTCCCGCGCAATGGCGACACTTGCCGATCTATTCGCTGACCAGCGGAACGACCATGCGCTTGAACGTAATTCGTCGCGGTAATCCTGAACCAGAGCCGGACAAATACAATTTGTCGCGCCAAATTTGGTTGGATTTCGATGGCGGCGGATTTACAACTCAAGACCATATTAGCGGCACGGTCAGCCGTCGTTGGCGTCTTGACAGCCGCCCGGAACTACGTCTCGGGCAAGTTGTTGTCGATGGTCAGCCGAGATTTATTTCGCTACGCGAGTCGGACGCAGCAGCCCACGGTGTCGAATTGCGTCGCGCTCGAGTGGATATCGTCGCCGAAGCGCGACTGGATCGCAGCGCGGAGATCTCAGCAACCGGTTGGGCGCAAGATTTTCAGAGTGCGCGCGCAACGTTAAATATTCCCCCTGGGTGGGACGTGTTCTTCGTCGATGGTGTGGACAATATTCCCAACACTTGGATTGCGCGTTGGTCTTTATTGGACCTATTTTTAGTGCTGGTGATTGCCGTGACGGCACTGCGCTTATGGAATCCCGTGTTCGGCGGCGTCACTGTCGTGATGCTAGTTCTGACGTGGCATGCGCCCGATGCGCCGCGCTATATCTGGCTGATGTTGTTTACCTTGATTGCGTTGCTGAAAGTGCTGCCCGCGGGCGTGTTGCGTCGCGTAGTAAACGGTCTGCATGGCATCACTGCCATTGTATTAATCGCGATCACCGTGCCTTTCGCGGTACACGAATGTCGTCTAGCATTTTACCCGCAGTTGGAATTCCCATATCGGCAATTCGCGGCACCCGAGCACCAAGCAATGGCGCCAGCGAGCATTGAAATGATGGAAGACACGGCCCACTTTGACGCACCGGCGCCGTCTGCGGACGAGGCGCCTGTGGCGATGGAACTGTCCAGCGCGATGTCCACGCGAAAACTGGCATCTAAATCGAGAGTCGCTGGTGCGAGAGCTGCTGCAGAGCCCGTGGCGCTAGATCTTTTTGCACTAGATCCGAGTGCGGTTATCCAAACAGGTCCTGGATTACCTCAATGGCAATGGAAAACTTTGTCCTTGGATTGGAACGGACCCGTCCAGCAAGAGCAGAAAATTTCCGTGACTTTCATTCCACCAGCGTTAAGTGCGTTGATCCATTTGCTGCGCGTTGTCATGATCGCGGTTTTGCTGTGGTTACTATTCGGCACCGGCACGCGGCAACTGCTTAAGCTAGGCGGTCGCTCAGCCGCGTTGCTATTACTGGCCGGCACGCTGGGTCTCGCTTTGCCTACATCCCAGGTCCAGGCCGCAGACTTTCCGGATAAGAATTTACTAGAAACTTTACGCCAACGTCTCAATGCACCGCCTGATTGTGGCGATCGATGTGCCGATATTACGCGCATGCGGCTCGACGTTAATGCGACGACGATGCGGTTTAGACTTCAAGTGAATAGCAGCTCGGCAAGCGCAATCCCACTACCAGGGAGCGCGCAACAGTGGCTACCGCAATCCGTGCTTGTGGATGGTGTGCCGAGTATGGCGATGGCACGTGATCACAGCGGCACCTTATGGGTCACTGTTCCGGCCGGAGTACATGAAATAGTGGGTGCCGGTGTCCTACCGCCGCGAACGAACGTCCAAATAACCTTGTTGCTGCGCCCGCACGCTATCGAGTTGTCAGTCGATGGCTGGACAATAGAAGGCGTGCGCGAGGACGGACAGGTGGAACCGTTGCTGCAATTAACCAGAGTCGGCGACGACAACGACACGAAAAAGATCGCTGTATTTGAAACGAACCAATTGCCGCCGTTCATACGAATCGAACGAAGCCTGCGCTTGGGACTCGATTGGACTTTGACAACCACCGTACGGCGTTTGGCTAGCGGTAATCAAGCCGCAGTAATTGCTGTGCCATTGATACTCGGCGAAGCCGTGGTCACACCGGGCATCGAGGTGTCCAATGGGGTGGTTAATGTCAATCTAGGGCCGCGCACGCAACAGCAGGCGTGGCAATCCGTTATCCCTAAGACCGAATCATTTGCTTTAGTCGCACCGCAGACTAGCGAATGGCTAGAAACTTGGCGTGTGCAGACTAGCCCCATGTGGCATCTCGAATATAGCGGTATCGCGCCCGTGCACGAAAAATCCAGTGGCGCTGAATGGATCCCGCAATGGCGTGCTTGGCCTGGCGAGAGCGTTTCGTTTACGGTCACTAAACCATCCGCTAGCCCCGGACAAAGCCTGACGATCGATAGCTCCCGCTTAACCTTGAATCCGGGTAAACGGGCGACCGATAGCCACCTAAGCTTGCAGATCCGCAGTAGCAAAGGGGGTCAATACAGCTTGGGTCTGCCACCGGACATTGAGCTGCAAGCCGTTCGCATAAACGGTTCAGCGCAGGCCCTGCAACTGGAAGATGGTGAGCTAACCATTCCGGTCATACCTGGTGCTCAGAACGTCGAAATCCAATGGCGACACAATCAGGGTATTCGGCCGCGTTTCGACTCTGCCGCGATCGATCTCAGTACACGGAGCATTAACCACGAAGTCGAAATAAATCTTGGTGAGGATCGCTGGACGCTGTTCGCATTCGGACCGCGCTTAGGACCCGCGGTGCGATTTTGGAGTCTGTTCGCTATTTTGATTGTGGTTGCCCTGGTTCTGTCGCGGCTGTCGTGCACCCCCCTCACCACCACGCAGTGGTTGCTGCTCGCAATTGGATTAAGTCAAGTTTCAGTGCCCTTGGCGGCCATCGTGGTTTTGTGGTTGGTGGCGCTGGGTGTGCGCGAGCGTCATGGTGCAGAACTCAAGAACTACCGATTTAATCTCACTCAAATTGGTCTTGTACTATTGACGGTTGCAGCAATGCTTGTCTTAGTCGAAGCAATCCGACACGGATTGCTCGGAAATCCAGATATGCACGTCGCAGGCAACGGATCGAGTTCCCACCAATTACGTTGGTATGCGGACCGCATTTTGCAGGAGACCCCACCGGTTACTGTTCTGTCGGTGCCAATTCTTGTGTACCGATTGTTAATGCTCGCGTGGGCCCTATGGCTAGCGCTCGCCATCGTTTCATGGGTCCGATGGGCATGGAATTGTCTGGGTGCTGGCGGATTGTGGCAGCCGTGGCGTAAGGCCAAGACCGTGTCGGCTTAGATGACCCGCATTGCGTTAGCGGGGGCGGGGCGCGCAAAATGGTGCGCACCCGAGGGTCAGTAGACGAAGCTAATTCGCTGAGAATGATTGGTTGCGCTGCTGGAGTTGGGCAATCAGCACGTCGATGCCTTTTTGTCGGACAGTTGAGGTGAAATTGCTTCGATAGCTCTGCACCATACTGATGCCAGCAACGCTAACGTCGATTATCTTCCACGAATCGCGGTAAAACATGCGGTAATCAACCGCAATGCTGTCGGCATCGGGTTGCCCGACAATCGATGGGACAATCAGTTGACGTTCGTCCTTAATGCGCGGGTCTTGGTCGAACGACATAACGTTCCCTGGCACTTCGGAAGAATCTATGTAGCTCGCGAGTGCGCCGGCGTAAAAGCGCACCAAGAACACTTGGAATTCATCGATAAATGCGGAGCGTTGCTGCTCAGTCGCCGTAGCCCAATACTCGCCGAGTACCAGATTGGACGAGACCCGGAAATCAATTTGTGGGACCAAAACTTCGACAACAAGTTGTTGTATTTTATTCACGTCCTGACGCACGGTCGGGTCTTGCAAGGCGCTTACCATGGCACTCGCAACTTCCTCCAACACGAGCCGGGCGGCGGCCGGATCATCGCTAGCGTCGGCGCTTAGCGTCGGGCTAAGAAAACTCATCACGGCGAGTGATACGAGTGCAAGCATAGCGCGCGGGAGCGCATTGGCGCCGATTAGTATCGGTTTGGGCATTAGCTGCTCCTGCTCTTCGAAACAAGAATTATGTTGGGTGGTATCGACGGTGCGTCCGCCATATTAAAGGAATTCCTCTGGATATCGAATTCAGTACGACTCTCAAACGTGAACTTGGTTTCACATCCGAGTCGAAAAAATCGATCTAGACGCGCTAAGCCGCTGCTCCAGGCAGCGGCAGCTCGTTTTCTCCGCAACCCTTCAGCGCTGCTGCTTAGCTTTCGTCGTGCCGGGTCAAGGTCACGATTCGGCCGTCAAAGGCAGCATAATCGGCGAGTGTTTTTGCGAAATCCAATGGTGCCGAGTAGCACCATCCGACAGATTCGATCGAAAGTTCGTCGCTGACAAAATCATAATAGTTGGTATCGCCTTTTAACGGGCAGTGCGAGGTTTTTGCGGAAGGGCGCAGCAATGTCATGTTTAAATCCGCAAGTGGGATATAGATCACCGGCTCATAGATGTGATAGCCCACTTCAGAGAGCTTCAACACAGCTGCCGAATCTCCGATGACTTCATTATTTACGGTCGCAACGTAACGCGCACCCGGATACGAATACTCCATGAAATGTCGGGGTTCGTCCGGCCGGTGGATTGCGCCCTTAATTAACGTAATCTGTTCCATCAGTGCTACCTCGGTAAGTTATGCCGCGTGAATAGATGTGATCAGCTCGTCCCAGCGATGGAATCCTGCTTCCCCGGTAATCGAAAGATACAAGGCCACGCGATCGAGTACACCATCATAACGTTCTCTAAGGCGTCGGCCTACTTCGGCGGGAGGGCATGCGATTGCTACTTCTTCGAGTAGCGCGTCAGGAACGATATTCGCCATTTCCTTGAACTTGCCTTCGCGCATTAGACCGTTCAGTTGTTTTCCAAGGTCTTTAAAACCATGGTGAACAAGTAGCGCACCATAGCTCGGCGTCGACCCATAAAAGGCAATCTGCTCGCGAACCCTTTGTTCCACTGCACGAGTTTCAGCTTCTGTTTCACCCGTGACGACAAATACCGGTGCATATAATTCGAGATCGTTAACCGACAAGCCACGAGTTTTTGCACCTTCGTCGATCGCGGGGCGCACTACCTCGTTGAGATAACTGACGGAATGCATCGGGTGCACGTGAAAACCATCGGCGACTTCACCGGCGGCACGACACATGCGTGGATTGACACCGGCGAGATAGACTGGAATTTTCGGGTGGTCTATTGGTCCTGGGTTGAAAAACGGGTTCATTAGTTTGAAGCGGTAGAACTCCCCTTCATATGCCGGTCGTGTGTCATTTTGGAAGGTGTCCCAAATCGCTTGCATACAACGGATGTAATCCGTGACCCTCGCTGCCGGGTGATCAAACGGCGCGGAAAATCGACGTTCAATGTGGGCACGTACCTGCGTGCCTAGGCCTAAGCGTAGTCGCCCGTTGGAATACTTTTGCAAATCCCATGCCGTTTGAGCCATAGAGAATGGTGTGCGCGCAAATGCGACGGCGATGTTCGTGCCGATCTCAAGTTTCGTCGTGGCTGCGGCTGCAAACGCCAACGGGAAAAAAGGATCATTGGTGGCTTCAAAAGTCCACGCACAATCGTAACCCGCAGATTCAATCTCTTGTGCTTGTTGCGTGGCTTCGGCCGGAGCCAGTGCCGGCATTAGCGTATCTATTTTCACGATTAGAATTCCTGTGTTTGTTTATCTCGAAGAAGTTGATGCCAGAACTCGATGACCCACTTGCCTGGCCAGATCGTTAGATGTTTTGGGGCGAAGTTTATCCCACTTGTCTTAACGCGTCGTTCAGCAATGCGAAGCCCGTTTTCGCGAACGTCCACATATTCTCTTCGCGATCATCACTGCCGGTCTCGATGCGGGTCGTTAACGAAACAGGTCCGTCTATTGCGAGCACGCAGATACCCGGCGGGTGACCATAGCGGGTGCCTGCAGGGCCGGTCGCGCCAAGTTCGGCAATTCCCCAAGTGGCCTTGAGTTTTTCGCGAATTCGACGCGCACACAGGGCAACATATTCTTCGCTCAGCGGCTTCATGCCCTTGAGTATGTCGTCCGATATATCAAGTAGTTCGCGGCGCGCTTCGATCGTATAGATCACGCCGCCGCCTAAGTAATAGGCCGAAGCGCCTGGCACGGCGAGCAGCGTTGCGGAAATGAGTCCGCCGGTCGACGATTCGGCAACGGCAATTGTCTGTTTGCGCTGTTTTAAGGTTTCGGCGAGATCGGCGGTCAGTGAGATCAGCTTTTCCATAGGAGTTCTGCGATAGTGTTTACGAGCGCAGAGATTAAGTGAATTCGAAACCGCAACACAAGTTGAAACCAGTGATTCGAGGGTTCCGGCTTACCCTTGCGATGCCAAACGCGGCCCAAAACGAGGAAGTGGGATGACCTATAGAGCACATATTTGCGCCCGCTACGGCGACTACCAAGACCTAACCATTCGAGAGTTCGATTCTCAGCGACCGGCGGATGATGAAATCCTGGTGCAAAACCGGGCATTCGCCGTTGGCTTTCCTGATCTCCTAACGATCCAAGGGAAGTACCAACGCAAGCCAGATGTCCCATTTACGCCGGGTAGTGAATTTTCCGGCGAGGTGATCGAAGTGGGGCGCGAGGTGAACGACATCAGGCGTGGAGATTCGGTCATGGGATCGGTATTACTTGGCGCTTACGCCGAGCAAGTAATGGCTCCTGCAAAAAGTTGTTTCCAGCTACCGAAGCCATTTAACTTTGTTGATGGCGCGGCATTTCAGGTCGCTTATCGTACCGCTTATGTCGCCTTAGTCGAACGCGGTCAATTGAAGCCAGGTGAAACTTTGCTGGTACTTGGCGCTGCCGGTGGCGTCGGTTTAGCCGCCGTCGAGTTGGGCAAGGCGCTCGGCGCGAAGGTGATTGCTGCGGCATCGAGCAAGGCGAAACTCGCGCTGACCAAAACGAAAGGAGCCGACCACACAATAAATTATGCATCCGGAACGTTTAGCTCAGAAGTTAAGGCGATGACCAATGGCTTAGGTGCGGACGTGATATTTGATCCCGTCGGCGGCGATTGCTTTGACGAAGCCACACATTGCATCGCAGCATTTGGGCGTTTGTTAGTGATCGGGTTTGCCAGCGGCCGCATCCCCCAGTTGGCGGTTAATTACGCGTTGATAAAACAGATCGCCGTCGTCGGTGTCCGCGCCGGGGAATTCGGCCGCCTCGACCCGACGGGCGGCCGCCGGGTTAATGACGCGTTGCTGAGTATGGCCAATGCCAATAAGTTTCACCCCTACGTGCATGGGCAATTTGCATTCGATGAAATCGATCAAATATTCGAATTAATGATTGCTCGAGAGATTAACGGGCGTGCAGTAGCGGTAATTGCGTAGCGCCGCACATCGCCGAGCGGTTGGTGGCAACGTGCTGTGAGGTAGTCACAGTGGGTTTATGCCAGAGTAATAGTGCTACCCATTAGCAGTTTTATTTACGAAATGTTAACAATGTCGTCTTTTACGTTTAATTCCAAATATGCCGGCCGATATGGACTTTAATTACCTTAAGGCAGTTAACGGCAATGGCGTCATGGATACATTATTTTTAGCTTACAACGATGAATGCGACAGCGCGCGGGCGAACCACGTACGCAAACAAGTACTGGGTTCTGGACGCTATAAAGTAGAAGGGTATTCGCCATTTACGACATGGTCGAAAACTAATTCCGGCTCATCGATTGAACAAATCGAGAATAGCATTCAGGACGGGCTCAAACGCTCGATCGCAACACTCGTGCTAATTGGTCCGGACTCGGCGGCGAATCGCTGGATTCGGTACGCGATTGAGCAGAGTTACACGGCCAAGAATCCGATGTTGGGGCTATACATCAATGACTTACCCGACGAGCGCGGCAAGAAATCCATTGCCGATGTCAATCCATTCGAGCGATTTGCGGTACTTGATCATGGCAAGAAAGTTTATTTGAGCGAGCGCTACGACTCCTATGAATGGTCGGATTTGGGTGACGGGAAATTTGAGACTTGGCTGGAATTGGCGCGGCAAAAATCCACCATGCCGCCACCGCGCAAGGTATCGGTAATGCCACGAAACATTGTGCTGAGTGAGCCGGCACCAGAACTCGACACGATGGAAATGTGAGTCGCGCGTAATTTAATAAGCTGCAGCGGTCCTATGCTGCGGCGCTACATCGGACTCAGCGCAGCGGTTTATTGCCCGCCGCGCAAACCGAGTCGAGCTTGTTAGTCGAAGCCGCGCTCGGCCCCCTTCATAATCTACCAAGCGTCCCAAACAGGTTTACATTCGGCAGGTAGATCCAGCGGCATACCCAAGCGTGCCCAAGGCTGACCCGGTCGATGAAAATCCGAACCACAGCTCGCTAACAAGCCGGCGGCGCTAGCGGATGCTGCCAAAGAGGCCGTTAGAGGAGCGTCTTGGTGACCAGAAATCACTTCGATGCCGCCGCCGCCAAGCTGCTTAAAATCTTCGATTAGGGCAACTCTTCGAGTACGGGTTAAACCATATTTCCCCGGATGTGCAATAACGGCGGTGCCACCGGCATCTCTGATCCACGAAATAATCTGTTCCAAAGAAGACCAATGCTGCTTAACATCGCCAACTTTTCCAGCACCCAGATATTTTCTGAACGCTTGGCCCACATCTTTCACGAATCCGCATTCGACCAGGTAATTGGCGAAATGCGGTCTGCCGATCGCGCTCTTACCAGCGAAAGTGAGTGCTCCGGCCAGCGGATCCGGAACGCCGAGTCGTTCTAGCCCTGCAGCGATCTGCTCGGCCCGGGCTAATCTTGCCTTGGCCTGGATTGATGTTGCTTGCTCAATTGCCGCGCTCGTGAGATCGATGTTGAGCCCGAGAACGTGAATTCCAGTTTTTCTCCATTCGGTCGAGAATTCAACACCGGGAATTAATTGCGGAACAGACCCGGCGGCTTGTTCTACATCCGGATAAGCCGCCAGAGTGTCGTGATCGGTGATCGAGAGAACCTCTACACCGGCCGCGGCCGCGTGCTGGAGCAATTCGTTCGGGCAAAGTGCGCCGTCTGATTTGTCGGAGTGGCTGTGTAGGTCGATGACCGTCATATCGCATTTCATCCAAGGGTCCATGGCGCATGTGCTAACGCAATTCGGCAATTCGTATCAGGAGGCTGTCGGGTTTAGGTATTCATCACGACTGCAGCAGCGCACTACGACTACAACGCCAGGAGTCCAACAGCCTCACAGTGCAGTGTACCCGTAGTACGAATCGAGTTTTGCGCTTCTGTTAAGATCCCGACGCTGTCCTTCTCAAGCGGCCTTGCATCTGGGAAAAACTATGAGCGCTCATATTCAACAATCGAGATTAGGAAACCTGAAGTTCGATAATCGGTTTGTCGGTGAGTTGCCCGCAGATCCGATTACCGACAACCATCGGCGTCAAGTTGCTGCAGCATGCTATTCGAGAGTAATGCCACAAATCGTCTCTCAGCCCGAGCTGGTTGCGTTCTCGAATGACGCTGCAAGCTTGTTAGATTTAGGCGCGTCGGATTGCATGAGCGCAGAATTCGCGGAAATATTTGCCGGCAATCGGACGCTAGATGGGATGGACCCATACGCGATGTGCTACGGCGGGCATCAGTTCGGCAATTGGGCCGGGCAACTCGGTGACGGGCGGGCTATCAACCTAGGTGAGATCATCAATGCGAACGGTGAACGATGGGCCCTTCAACTCAAAGGCGCGGGACCGACGCCTTATTCAAGAACCGCAGACGGCTTAGCCGTTTTACGTTCATCGTTGCGTGAGTTTTTGTGCAGCGAAGCGATGCACTACCTTGGCGTGCCAACGACCCGGGCGCTAAGTTTGATCCGCACCGGCGAAAGTGTTGTCCGCGATATGTTCTACGATGGGCGACCGCAAGCGGAGCCTGGTGCTGTTGTGTGCAGGCTTGCACCGTCGTTTACTCGGTTTGGCAACTTTCAGTTGTTTGCCGCGCGAGGCGAGATAGAGGTCTTGCGCTCGCTCGTGTACTACACCATAGAAACGGATTTCCCTGAACTGGGTGCGCCGAGCAAGGAAACAATCGTTGCGTGGTTTACTGAAGTATGCCGTCGCACCGCCATCATGATTACGCACTGGATGCGAGTCGGTTTCGTGCACGGCGTGATGAATACCGACAACATGTCGATACTCGGTTTAACCATCGACTACGGTCCTTACGGCTGGTTGGAAAACTATGACCCGGATTGGACTCCCAACACGACTGACGCGAATGGCAAACGCTATCGATTCGGCCACCAACCTCAAATTGGCATGTGGAATCTTGTTCAGCTTGCGAATGCAATTTATCCGCTCATAGAAGAAACCGAACCGCTTGAGCAGGCGCTCGGAGCGTATGCGAGCACGTACGAATCTGGCTGGCAATTGATGATGGCAGCAAAACTCGGGCTCAACAGCTATTCCGGTGATACCGATCTGGCGCTAATTACCGAACTCATCGAAGTTTTACAACTCGTCGAAACCGACATGACAATATTTTATCGACGGCTGGCCGAGGTGAAATCCATCGACGATTTAGACAATGATCAATGGATGGCATTGTTCGCCGACGCTTACTACGTGCCGGACGAATTAAGCCAAGACTACGTTAATCGGATGACAACGTGGCTTAGACGTTATCTCGATCGGCTGCGCAAAGACAATCGCGACGATGACGATCGTAAGGCGCAAATGAACTCAGTAAATCCAAAATACGTCTTACGAAATTACCTAGCGCAACTCGCCATCGATAAAGCTGAAGATGGCGATTACACGATGGTGACGGAGCTCCTCGAGGTATTGCGGACACCCTACGATGAGCTACCAAATAGCGAAGAGTTCGCGGCCAAGCGGCCTGAATGGGCACGTGAGCGCGCTGGCTGTTCGATGCTATCGTGCAGTTCTTGATTGGCCTTGGGATAGACGATCATTCGGTTGCCGCAAATTGCTCGAGTCTTCTACGCGGCGGGTTTGTGCAACACCGTCGAGCGTAGAAGTGGATTTTAATTAATCAAAGTCAGGCAATCCTCTTCAATGCTGGCTTGATAATTCAAATGGAGACTAAAAATGGGTATGAATCCTGGTAAGAACTGCGTTGACATCGGCATCGTCGTTAGCGATATCAAGAAAAGTCTGGCGTTTTATGAGGACTTGCTTGGGCTAACGAAAATTGGCGAAATGCCACTATGGTTTGGCACGATGCATCGAATGGGCTTCGGCGATAGTTTTGTAAAACTCATTGACCCGAAGGAAGTGCCACCGGCTGGACCTAAAGGCTTACAACACGGACTGGGTTTTAGATATCTGACGTTTCAAGTGAACAACATTGATGAGATATGCGCGGATTGCGAAAAGGCCGGCGTGTCGTTCGAGATTAAAAAACAGGAACTCATGCCTGGCGTGACAATCGCCATGGTGCACGACCCCGATGGCAACGTTGTCGAGTTTGTGCAGCGCGCTTAGGCTCTTTCTTAACGAGGGCCGCGACGACTACTAGTCATTGAGCGAAAATATTGGCAGCAACGAATTCGTGAGCGTTGCTACCAAGACTAATCGCGGTCGGTCATTTTATAGCGAATTCTTCGCAGAGCCATCCGCAAGCATCATCTAGCGCCGCGATGGCAGCGTCGACACGAGTGCACATTCGCGCAAATCCGTGAATCATGCCCGGGTAACACTTGTATTCAACTGCAGTGCCGGCCGCCATTAATGTTTCAGCGTAGCGTCGGCCTTCATCGCGTAATGGATCGAATTCGGCAGTTTGAATGAATGTGTGAGGTAGATTCGCGTGATTACTGCGTAGTTGTGGTGAGGCTCGTGGATCGGACCGTGCCGCTCGGTTTGGCAAGTAGAAATTCGCAAACATTTCTAAAGCGCCACGCGTTAATAAATATCCTGACCCATTTTCACGAATCGACGTGTTGTCGGCCGTGAAGTCCACCGCAGGGTACATCAGAATCTGTGCGGAAACTTTCGGTCCATCCATATCGCGCAGGGCAATGGCGGTAGTCGCAGCTAGATTGCCGCCGGCCGAATCTCCGGCTAGCGCAATACGCTTAGAATCGACGCCGAGTTCGTCTGCGTTATCAACTATCCATTGAACCGCTGCGATGCAATCTTCGTAGGCGGCTGGGAATTTGTGTTCCGGAGCTAATCGATAGTCGACGGATACGACGCAAGCGTGTGCACCGACAGCCAGGTGACGACACATGTGGTCATGGCTGTCCAAATCACCGATGGTCCACCCGCCACCGTGATAAAAAACGACAACGGGTAGCGCCACACCATGCTCGGGTTTCGACTGGTATATGCGTACGGGTACAGCACCGCCAGGTGCCGAAAAACTCCTATCCGTGACGCTCTCAAGCGGTTCAGTCGAATGCCGAAACGCTGCCGATCCGGCGTTATAGGCAAGTCGTGCGGCTACTGGATCTTGCTGATCGAATGGAGCGCCGCCTGCGGCTGCAGCGGCTTCGATGATTGCGGCACATTGCGGATCCAAAGGCATTGAAGTACTCCGTCATTGAATGTCCGGATGATAACGTATTGGTCTAGACTCCGGGAGCTTGTGAATCGATGCGTGTTGCGTTTGATCGCACAGCCAAGTTCTCGCGAGCCACTGCAATGGATCAATTCCCGAGTGACAATACCTGTTATGAAATTTAATTTGCCCGCCGATTTTTATTCGCGTTATTGGCAACGCGAACCGCTACTTATCCGCCAAGCGATTGAGAACTTCCGCTCGCCAGTCAACGGTGACGATCTTGCCGGTCTCGCCTGCATGGAAGGCGTGGAGTCGCGGATCATTATTGAGAAGGCCTGTGCTGTGCCATGGGAAGTGCGCCACGGCCCTTTCGCCGAAGAGACGTTTACTACCTTGCCTGAGACCCATTGGACATTGCTTGTGCAGGGGGTGGACCATTGGGACGATGAAGTTGCCGCATTGCGCCGTTTGTTTCCGAACATTGCGAACTGGCGACTCGACGACGTTATGGTGAGTTATGCCGCCGTGAACGGCAGTGTTGGTCCGCATTACGACAGCTACGATGTATTCCTCCTGCAAGGTAGCGGGCAACGACGCTGGCGATTAGGTGGTAGGGCCGATTCTAATACGCAGCTACGCCAACACCCGGAATTGCGATTATTGAAATCTTTTCGCGAAACGCAGGAGTATTTGCTAGAACCAGGCGACGCGCTCTACGTGCCGCCCAACGTCGCGCACTGGGGTATTGCCGAGACGGAATGTGTCACGTTCTCTATTGGGTTTCGTGCGCCGTCGATCGGCGAAATAATTGAAGGCAGCGCCGCTGCAATCGCGAGTGAATTATCCGAGGACCTGCGTTACACCGATCAACTGTCGGACACAGCTGGGGCATCGCATCCCGGCGAAATAACCGCAGATGTCGTGCACCGGCTACGCGAGTTGGTGCTTGAATATTGCGCGGAAGAAACGATCGCCGAGTGGTTCGGGTCATTTGCCACGGAACCTAAGCACTTGCCGGATACGGAACTGTCAGCGAATCGAGAAACTGGCGAGGAGCTGCAATCCGGAAAACCCTGTCGTCCAGGCAGCGACTCTCGGTTCGCTTTCCGGCGCCAGGACTCCGGGTTCGATCTTTTTGCCGATGGCGTCCGATTCGAGTGTCCACTAGCAGCAGAGGCATTCATCCATCGACTTTGCTCGGGCGCTGCGCTGCAACAAAGCGATCTAAAACACTGGAGCGGAATCGTGTCGAGTCTGCTTGCCCAAGGAAGCCTTAGGTTCGATTAAATCGAATGGGAGACCTAAGGTAATGAGTCTCCTATAATCGGGGCACATCTTTTGTGGGATTTCAGCATGATTAGGCGATTTTCTCTTTTCTGTTTCGTCGCGCTCTTTGGGTCCTATGGGCTACTGGTATCAGCGGTGGAAACATCCTCAAGACGTGGCGACCTCACGCCGCTTGCCGCCGATGAGTGGAATCGCGCGTTGGCGACGCACCTGCTCGAACGTACAGGCTTCGGTGCAACACCTGAAGAAATTGAGCTCCTGTCGAAACTTTCTCCTCAACAAGCAGTGCGTCGCTTGGTGCGTTTCGAAGGCATAGCGAATGTCCCGCAAAAGCTTTTTGAGCATTCCGGCATTTTCAAAACGGGTCTCGATCCATTTCCTTCGAGCCGGCCCGCGACATCGAAACTCGCGGCGCAACAAGGCGCGGCCCTCGGTATAAAAGTAAAAGAGTCGGGCAACCGCCCGATGCAATCAGTGATCAACGAATTTTTCTATTGGTTGCGAGCTAGTCGTCTCGAAACCGACAGAGTGGTCTATTGGTGGGCGAATCGAATGATAGCTTCGCCAAGGGCTCTCGAAGAAAAAATGGCGTTGTTCTGGCACGGTCATTTCGCGACCAACGAAGATAAAGTGCGCGACTACCGAAAAATGCTGCGACAACTAAATCTATTTCAATCGGCCGGTCTCGGAGATTTCCGCAGCCTTATGATTGGTGTGGCGCAAGACCCAGCGATGCTCACGTTTCTTGATGCCGGGGTTAATGTAAAAGGCGCCCCCAACGAAAATTTTGCCCGCGAAATTATGGAGCTCTTCACGATGGGTGTCGGTAATTACACCGAGCGAGATATTCGTGAAGCAGCGCGAGCGTTTACTGGATGGAACTATGAGGGTCTACAATTCAAGGTCAATGTTGACCTGCATGACGCTGAGGAAAAGGAGTTTCTCGGACGCAAAGGAAACTTCGACGGCGTCGAAATTATCGATATCATTCTTGACCAGCCGGCAACACCGGAATATTTGGCGAGCAAGCTATATCGATTCTTCGTTCGTGAAGACATTGAGCCCGAATTTCAGGGCAAACTCGGAGCCGTTCTGAAAGAATCAAACTATAACGTCGCGGCATTTCTTGAAACGGTATTTTTGTCACGCGATTTCTACGCGCAAGCTTCCGTAGCCACGCGGATTAAGAGTCCGGTCGAATTGCTCGTCTCTACCTATCGCAAACTCGGTCTCAAACAGATCCCCGGCGCGCCAGACTTTAATCTGCAAACCGAGGCCTTGGGGCAGCGTCTGATGCACCCGCCGACCGTGGCTGGATGGGCTCAAGGCCGCAGTTGGATTACACCCGGATTGTTACTCGAACGCGGAAACTTCGCCCTGGACGTTATGTTTGCCGACTTGTCGTTCATTCCGTTGGATCGTTACCCAAAATACGCAGGCGGTGCTGAGACCTTAGCCGTCGATGCCCGAATTCGAGCCGGTTTAGATATTACCTCGGCCACCAAGCCGTCGCAGACAGACGGCGGCGATATGATGGCGATGTCGAATGCGATGGCCGATCGCGATGAGGCGTTTAATACGCGATTTGCGAGCTATCGTGGTTGGCAGATGGCCATTGAAAAAGTAAAACCGATAGACCGGAGCATTGCTGCGCTTGATCTCACCAAGATGGTGATGGACGCGAACCTCGCAACGCCGGACGCGGTAGTCAATTACTTTGCGGATCGGTTCCTTGCCGTACCGCTCGATGAAGTGACTCACGCGAAAATGGCAGAGTTTCTTCAGAACGAATTAGGTACGGAAAATGTGCGTGCCGCGGAAACCTACCTTGAAGATCCGTTACGCGCTTTACTACACATAATTTTAAGTCGACCCGAGTATCAACTGGGTTAGCGCTAGAACGAGGAGCCGACAGATGAGCACAGTCCAGCTAAACCGCAGAAGATTACTCGGCGGCGCCGCGGCCGGTTTGGGCGCGGGCATTTGCGCGCCGTGGTCGCTTAGCAGCGCCTTAGCAAATACCGACGCCAATAGTGACAACGACCGAATTTTAGTCGTCCTCGAACTATCGGGAGGGAATGACGGACTGAACACGGTTGTGCCTTATGCCGACGACGCATACTACCGACAGAGACCCACGATTGGTATTCGGCCTGAGCAGTTAATCAAAATAGATGATCATTTCGGTTTTAATCCGGGGGTGGTTGGTTTTGAGCGGTTATGGAAGAACGGTGAACTGGCAATCGTTCACGGTTGCGGTTACGAAAACCCGTCGTTCTCACACTTCACGTCAATGGCCTATTGGCATACGGCAGCACCAAACAGCGGCAATGATTACGGCTGGGTAGGGCGCCTAGCCGATTCAATGTCACCCGAAGCGCGGCTAAATTACATCATCAATATCGATACCACCCAATCGTTGGCCGTGCGCAGCGCAGTGCATAACCCCGTTGTTTTCGACGAGCCCGATAGGTTTCAACGCAACGGTTTGCGACCCGCCTTGGCGCTGCTCAATCACGTTGGGTCGTCGAGTTCGAGCAATCCCACACAGGCGTATTTGAATGGCGTCGCAACGAGCGCGCGAGAAGCGTCGAGCTTAGTCCGAAACGCGTGGTCCGCTTACAAGTCCCCGGTCGACTACGGGATTGCGCCGCTGCAATTACCGAAAATTGCCGCCTGTATTTCCGCAGGGATGCCGACCAAACTTTACTACGCGGCGTTTCGTAATAATTCATTCGACACCCACGTCCAACAAGGCCCCTTACACCAACGTCTATTAACCTACGCGGCAGATGCCGTTCATGGTTTTATTCGCGACCTTGAACGTCTCGGCCAGGCGGATAGAGTAGTCGTCGTCGCTTTTTCAGAATTTGGTCGGCGAGTCCCGGAAAATACCAGTCTTGGGACGGATCATGGTGCAGCGAATGTGATGTTCGTGGCGGGTAAAAATATTAACGGCGGGCACTACGGGCAGCCTCCGAGCCTGACGGAGTTGGACGAAGGTGACAATTTGAAATACACGACAGATTTCCGTCGTGTTTACGCGTCCGCTATCGACGGTTGGTTGCGACAGCGCGCTTCGGCAAACGTGCTAAATGGTGAGTTCGAGACGTTTCCGATATTCTCCTGAGAAGGGCGGGGCGTCCGTCCGCTAGAACAGTACGCCCCACAACCATTACGATTTCTAGCCTTAGCCTTGCGCTGCCATGAAGGCTTGCATGGCAGCTGCCAGGTCGGCGTCCACTTTCTTAGTGGTTTCTCGCGCTGCGGTCTTGGCCAGTGAGTCTCCAAGCCCGGGAACGGCCGCGACGATATCCCAGCCGTATATGGCTTGAGTTGCCATGCCGGAATAGCCAAACGAATTGTGCGCGACAATGTCGGCGTAGCCAAAACTCTCACCGCAAAAATAAGGATCGAAACTGCACAATTGCTTTAAAGCACTGAGTCCGTTTTCGATTACCGGACGTACTTCTTCGACGGCCGCATCAGACTTTGGCCCTTTGAAAAAGACATGCCCAAAATGCCGCCGTCCGGCAAGCTCGATATAGTGTTCTACCACTCGCATGATTTCTTGTACTTTCGCCTTTTTAAATGGATCGGCGGGATATAGCGGTTTCGACGGGTTCGTCGCTTCGAGATAATCGAGTATCACGCTGGTCTCGGACAGGCAGCCGTCCTTCGTTTCGATGAACGGCATTTTCCCCATCGGGCTTTTCTTTTTGTAACTTTCATCTTGGCTTGCGGGATCCGCGACTTCTTCGAAATCGATGCCTTTCTCTAGCATCGCGAGTTTAACCATATTGTAATAATTACTGACTGGGATACCGTGTAATTTGATCATTCGTTAGGTCCTCTACATGGAGTCGAGTAATGCGCAGATTAGAATATATCTGAATTTGTGCGCTGGACACCGACGCTGCGATCTTAATTGCGAACGCCGTGCGGTTTGCAGCCTGTAGTGTAAACCAGATCCGACAAGCACCGGCGCCGGCTAAAAACTACACGGCAGCCCGTGCGAAGCGGAGCGGGGGCGCCCTGTGTTATCGTTACAGTAATGCTAATTATTGGAAAATCATATGTCGTTATTGAGAAATGTTAGTCCGCTTGTTTTGGCGCTGCTCTTTACGAATACGCTGTCGGCTAACGGCGACTTGAAGCTCGAAGCTGCGGCCCGCGGTGCGCATCGAAGTGTCGACAATGTTGCGCGAAACGTGTCGCGCCATCCGGTTCAGACCTTAGAATTTTTCGGCATTAAGGACTCGATGACGGTGGTCGAAATTTGGCCGGGCGGTGGCGGCTGGTATACGGAAGTGCTCGCACCTTACTTGCGCGAAAACGGAAAATTGTACGCCGCCAATTATGACGGCAGTACCGGTCGCGACTATTACGCGCGCAACGATAAAAAATTCCGCGAAAAGCTGGCTGCGCTACCTGACGTTTACGACCAGGCTAGTATCACGGCCTTAATGCCGCCGACTTCCGTCGCGCCGGCTCCTGCAGGCAGCGCAGATATGGTTGTCAGTTTCCGCAATCTGCACAACTGGATCCGCGCGGGGCTAGAACAAGAAATGCTCAAGGTTATTTACGACACATTGAAACCCAACGGGATCTTCGGATTAGTTGCTCATCGAGGCACCCCTGAAATGCTCGGCGTCGAATGGGCGCATAAAGGCTACGTGCCCGAAGCTGAGGCGATTCGACTGACGGAATCGGCAGGATTTACCTTGGTTGAGCGCAGTGAAATTAATGCGAATCCGAAAGATACGAAGGACTATAGCGATGGCGTGTGGACGTTGCCGCCGGTGTTTCGTCGTGGCGCTAACGAAAAAGAAAAATACGCAGCCATCGGCGAAAGCGACCGCATGACCTTGAAATTCATTAAGCAGCGTTGAACGCAGCAAGCTAACGTTAAGAACTTGCAGCGTAGTTTTAGAACGCCGACGAGCTACATAAGCATCGTATGCGATCCGGGTGCCCCTAGCCTGGCAGCTAATCTCCACTCGTTCCGTCGGTGTAGAACCAATGGGAGTCAATGAGTCGAAATTGACTTATTTCGTGTAAGCGGAACCCGCGGCCGTTGATCCGGTAACGTGCGACAAACTCGACCACTGCTCGAGCAACATTGACGGGCTCCTGTTCGACCCGGATTACTCTTAGATCTAACCACCGGATCGCTGAATCTAGCGCGAGTTCGGTCGGTCGGGTTAACGGGTCCCAGCTGGCGAGCACGTGCTCATAAGCCCCTTCGACGTAGGCGCAATAGCGCGAGCGCATGCAGCGTTCAGGGGTATCTGCTAAGGCAATGCCGTCTACGCAGGGACCGCAGCAGTTCGCGCGCCTCGCGCCGGATCCGCATACGCACAGTTGCCGGGGCTGCGATATCAATTTAGTCGACAAGTATGACGATTTTCGCGTTCGCGGTATTGCTGTCCATCAGCCGATGGGCGTCGGCGAGCTCACTAAATGGAAATACGATCGCCGATTTCAGAGTGAGATCACCGAATTCGATCATCTCGACGTAACGTTGCAGCTGCAGTTCCGAAATATCCGAAGCGTTGCCGGAATAGCTGGTCAAACTAACTGCGGTTGGCACGTCGTCCATCGGCCGAAAATCTCGAAGCGACCATTCGCCGCCTAATATGCCCGTCATGCAGACAATACCGCCACGTCGGGCGGTGCGCAGCGAATCGACAAGCGTGCTTGTACCGATGAGTTCCAATACGCAATCGAAACCTTCGGGATACAGTGCACGGGCAGCATCGTGAATGTTTCCGTTGTCGATCAGAACTCTTGCCGCACCGGCACTTTGTAACTGAGCTTGTTTTGTCGGATCGCGGGTTGTCGCGGTCACGGTCAGTCCGGCGTATTGGCTTAAAGCAATGGCCGCTAGTCCGATCGATGACGAACCTCCGCGAATTAAAATGTTATCTGCACGATCGATTTGCAACGCCGTATAAAGTGAGCCGTGTACGGTTTGTAGTGTTTCTGGGAGAGCCGCGATCGCTTGCCACGGGAGCTGAGTGTTTAGCGCGAACACGTTGGCGCGCGGCACCGATGTATATTGCGCGTAAGAACCATCGAAATCGCGACCCATACCACCCATCATGGCCGCAACAGTTTGTCCGACTCCTAAGTCCGTACCGCCGCCGTCGGCAACCTCACCGACGCATTCGATACCGAGTACCCGAGGGAATTTAACATTTGGCGACTCGCCGCGGCGGGTAAACCACTCGGATCGATTTAAGCCAAGCGCTCGTATGCGGATCAATACCGAACCTTGCGCGCATGCCGGCACGGGCACATCGCAGCGTATTAATTTCTCCGCTCCGCCGGGCTCATTAATGACGTAGGCGCTCATCGACTGTGTTGACTTACTATCCATAATTCTGCTCGTTCATCGTTCGTTACATCGACGTGGTACTGCCTGCGCCCGCCCATTACTCACTTGCTTGTCTGGATGCGCACGATGAACTGAAGATCAGTTCGGCACAAGCAACGCAGTTCGCGCGTCTATCTTTCGGACTATGGGTGTACGCTTGCTTCTATTGGGCTTACACGCGACACCAGAGCAATCCGGATCTTGACGCCGCGCATAGAACCTTCTCGATAATTTGCATCAGATTAGGTCAAATGGCATAACGTCCGTACAGTTCCTACTCCAATACTGACCTGATCCTATTACGAAATGGCAAACGATTCTCTTACCATCGGATTTCGGGCAACGCTAAGAATTTTAGGGCCCTACGTGCGTGAAAAATTGTTCGAGCAAATTCGCAACGTCAGTTTTATCGTTATCTACCTCGCGTTCTTTCAGGTATTCGTATTGGGTCTGCCAATTGTATTTGCGGCGATGATTTCGATAGGTATCGCAACCGTAGCGGTTGGCTTAATGTTTTTTATGGAGGGCTTGCGTCTCGGATTAATGCCGTTGGGTGAGACGATCGGTGCCATTTTGCCGCGCAATTCGTCGATTCCTGTGATTCTGCTATTCGCGTTCTTGCTTGGTCTCGGTGCTACCTACGCAGAACCGGCGA
>JBLFWZ010000014.1:0-36997 GCA_047611905.1 Gammaproteobacteria bacterium
CCGGACGCTTAAACGCAAGCACACTTCCACTTTAGCGAACCGTATGTAACTAAGAGTAACTAGATTGTAAATAGTGGCAATAGTTCCGGGAAGAATCAGGAAATCGACTCCGGTGATTCAACACTGCCTTTCGTAATCACCCGACGGCGATACAATCAAAGGTTCTAACCGTTTCGTGCTTGACGTCGATCGAGAAACACGACCGCTCGAATTGCCCATTGTGAATTAAAGCGTTACGTTCAACTTATGCCCACAAACCAACGATCGAAGAACTTCTCTAGGCGTGAGTTTATTCACCGATGCACGACGGTTGGTGGGTCGCTCGGATTACAAAGCTTGTTCCCAGCATGGGCGCGTAGCGGCGCGAAAACAAATCTCACGGGCTTAGCGGTAGCGAGTTCGACCTCAATGTAGCAAGCGCCGATTCTATTGTTGATGGCCGCTCGACACGTTCGGCATTGATCAACGGGCAATTACCTGCACCGCTGCTGCGTTGGCGCGAAGGCGACAACGTGACCCTACGGGTTACAAACGACTTAACGGTCGATACTTCCATTCACTGGCACGGGATCTTGCTGCCATTTCAAATGGATGGAGTTCCCGGTGTGACGTTCCCTGGCATAAAACCAGGCGAAACGTTTGTCTATCAGTTTCCGTTGCGCCAGGCCGGCACGTATTGGTATCACAGCCATTCGGGCTTTCAGGAGCAACTCGGGCACTACGGTCCGATCATTGTCTAACCTAAGTATGCCGATCCGGTGGCCTACGATCGTGAATACGTGATCGTTCTATCGGACTGGACCTTTGAAGACCCACGTCACGTGTTCGCCAAGCTCAAAAAATTGAGCGACGTTTACAATGTCCAACAACGCACGCTCAGTGATTTCTTCGCCGAGGTTAAATCATTAGGGGCAAAACGCGCACTAGCGGACCGTATGATGTGGGGCGCGATGCGCATGAACCCGACCGACATTGCTGATGTTAGCGGCGCCACCTATCAATATCTTATTAATGGCCATAGCGCGTCGGAAAACTGGACGGGTCTATTTATACCCGGCGAAAGGGTACGTCTACGTTTCATCAATGCCAGCGCCATGAGTATCTTTAACATCCGCATTCCCGATCTTACAATGACGGTTGTGCAGGCGGATTGTCTCGACGTGCAACCGATCGAGATCGATGAGTTCCAAATTGGCACGGCCGAAACCTACGATGTGATTATCAAACCACGCGCGCACCTAGCCTACACCGTGGTCGCCGAAAGCAATGATCGCTGCGGCTTCGCGCGAGCAACGTTTACCGCACAACTTGGGCTCACCGCCCCCATTCCGTCCTTACGCAAGCGGCCAACCTTAAGTATGAAAGACATGGCCATGGATCACATGGCAGACGAGAGCCATGAGTCGTCGATGCATACAACGCACAAAATGGATCACGGCAAAATGGGTCATTCGATGGAGTCAATGAGCAACGGCCCAAGCGAAACACAAGTTCATAACCATGAGCGCGGGGCGGGAGTGGCTGGCCTCGCCATGAATCCAGTAAAGCGTTTGAGCGAACGCCCCCTCGGATTGGGCGACGTCGCACATCGAGTGCTTGTTTATACCGACCTTGAAAATCTAGCTCCCAATCCAGACACACGCCCCCTTCGCGTGAAATGGAGCTACATCTCACAAGTAATATGGAACGCTACATGTGGTCGTTCGATGGCATGAAATTCTCTGCAGTGGACGGCCCAATAGTTTTCTACAAAGATGAATGCTTACGCCTCACCCTCGTGAACGACACGATGATGCCGCACCCGATTCATCTGCATGGAATGTTCTTCGACGTAGTAACGGGAGAGCATCTCCATCGACCGCGCAAACACACAATCGTTGCGAAACCCGGTGAAAAATTGTCCGTTGATATCACGGCCGACGCGCTTGGCGACTGGGCCTTTCATTGCCACCTGCTCTACCACATGCACGCAGGGATGATGAGAGTCGTGTCAGTTAGAGATACGGTGCGGCCAACGTGAGAGTGCTCACCAGCGCACTGATGGGCATCGCAGTTTCGTTTCACACCTTGGTCCCCGCACAAAACGCCGCCAGGCCGAATTATGACTCTAGTGAAATGACCGCGGCCCGCGCGGCGATAAAGAAAGGAGCTGGCGGCCACACATATTATTTTGTGCAAGGCGATCGCTTGGAGTATCACTAGAACGATGGAGATCCATTGATTGTTTGGGACGGACAAGCTTGGCTAGGTGGGGACACGCAGAAACTGTGGGTAAAAACCGATGGTGAATATTCGACCGACGACGGTCGCTTTGAAGAAGCGGAGGTGCAGGCACTTTATAGCCACGCCGTTGCACCGTTTTGGGATGCGCAGTTTGGCATTCGTCACGACATCAAACCGGATCCGTCGCGAACTTACGCAACCATCGGCTTACAAGATATCGCCTCTTATTGGTTCGAACTTGATAGCGCGCTGTTCGTCAGTAACAAGGCCGATGTATCGCTACGACTCGAAGCCGAATACGATCTTCGTCTAACGCAACGACTGCTACTGCAACCGCGCATCGAACTCAATGTCAGTTTCTTCGACGATGACGAAATCGGTATTGGTTCAGGTTTGAGCAGCGTGCAAACCGGCCTACGCTTAAGATACGCAATCACTCGTCAGTTCGCGCCTTATGTTGGCCTCAGTTGGCGCCGGGATGTTGGTAACACGGCCAAATTACCGCGCCAGGCAAACAATGAAGCCGATCAACTTTCGCTCATCGCAGGCGCACGGTTTTGGTTTTAAGCGCGCGAATCCTTCAAGCTTGGTTCGCCGAATTATCGAGATGAACCACAACGGATAAAGCTCATTGCCAACCTTTGGACATCATGCGCCCAGCCATGGGATCACTTGGCGCCGTCGGCCGCAGCAACCTGCTTGCTAGCCGCGGTATAGCGCCGGCACCGAATGCTTACTCCTGAACCGGTGCCGGTGGCGGGGGTGGCGGAGGTGGAGGTGGAGGTGGGGGCGCGAATAAATTCGCGAGCTCCGGAACTTGGGACGCCTGTGCCCAGGCAGCCATGCCAGCGGTCCACACCATGGTCGTCGGCGTTAGCCTTCCGCTGGTCGCGGCTTGAATAAGTCCATTCACATCAAACGGTCCGGCGCTTTGACCGTTTTCCGCGACATGCCACGCGGCTGCAGGCGGTAATGGTGGCGGAGCTGCACCGGGGCCGGCTCCGGGTGCTTGCATGCCTGGCATCATCTGACCTGCCATCGCCATGCCCATGCCTAAGCCAACGCCCGCGCCAGCCAGCCCCCCGGCCGGGTTAGCGGCAGCGATCGGCATTGAGGTGCCCATTTGGTAGGCCTGGTATTGCTGCATGTTGCCGATGACATTCATGCTCGTGCGTGTGTCTAAGGCCTCTTCAACTTCCGGCGGCAAGGAGATATTCACAATCTGCAGCTGTGGAATGTCTAAGCCATACTCGTCGTCGACCCGCTCTATCACGGCCAAACGCACCTGCTCGGCAAGTTCCGGATAGCTGCTAGCCAGATCGAGCACGGCAATTTTTGAGCTAGCGACGACGTCCGAAAAGCTCTGCACGACAATTGCGCGCAGCAACTCCCCTACTTCGTCTGCCTCAAACGACGAGTCAGTCCCGACGAGTTCCGTGAGCAACGCCTTAGGATCGACCGCGCGTAAGGTGTAGTTGCCAAATGCGCGGATCCGTACAGGTCCGAAATCTGCGTCGCGCATGATCACGGGATTTGGCGTGCCCCATTTCAGATCTGTCACCTGGCGTGTGGCAACAAAATAGACCTCGCAGCGAAATGGGCTATCGAACCCGTATTTCCAACCTTGCAAGGTACTTAATACCGGCAGGTTATCGGTCTCCAAAGTATATTGACCAGGCTCGAAGACGTCAGCCATCTCGCCCTTGTTCACGAACACGGCGACTTGCCCGGGGCGCACAATCAGTTGCGCGCCATGTTTGATTTCATTCTGATGGCGCGGGAACCGCCAAGCGAGTGAGTGACGGCTGTCGTCGATCCACTCGATGATATCAACGAGTTCATTACGAATTGCGTCGAATAGACCCATTGCTGTGTACTCCGATTTAAAGTTTGCTAGTGGCCGCGCTATAGGCGAGCCACAAGGAATTTGGGATCGATCCGAAATCGATACAAAACGGCACCCACCAAAACGTGAATGCGTCGGGCAATGGGCAAATCCACACGGCCAACATGCCGCAAAATCCGGCGACCCAGGGCACGGGCGACATGCGCGCGTCGCCCTGACCAATTCGGTTGATAAAAAACCGCCAATTGAAAATCGATAAACCGACAAAGAATCCGCCGACGATTACCGTACCAATCCACTGGATTACTTCCATCAACTACTCACCTATTAAGCCCGCCGTGGATATTCTCACACTCCCGTCGGATATTCGAACCCAACTCCGCGTTCATTCGTACCATTTCGACCACCCGTTCTCGTAATATTTTGGCAAAGCGTGCGTGAAGATGGTGTTTATCTCGGTATCGACTTCTGCGATATCGGGAGAGAAATGCACCATGGATTGCAATGTTTTTTGATCCAAAAACCGCGTTGGCACATCGAGCGCAATGCTTTGCCATTTACCCAAGTGCGGCGCAGCCATCACAAAACCCCATTCCCCGAACGACGGCACATAAGCATGATAAGGGCGAACTTGCAGAGATTCTTCTAGGTGAAATGGTGACGTTACGCTCGCCAAGGTGTGCGCGATACTCCAAAACGCCTCGGTCGCAAACATCGGCGAAGTTGCTTGCGTCACGATCGCAGAATCCGCCTTGAGTCGTTGCGCTAATAGACTATAGAAACTCTTCGAATAAAGTTTACTTAAACTTAAGTTATGTGGATCCGGCAAATCGATAATAACAACATCATATTTCTCATCGTGAGTTTCTAGAAATTGCCATGCATCTTCGTTAATCACCTTAACTCTAGGATCCGACAGCGAATCCCCGTTTAGCGTTCGTAACAACTTGTTGCGCTGAAACAAGGCGGTCATCGCGGGATCTAGATCGACCACGGTAACGCTTTCGACTGCGGCGTGTTTAAGGATCTCCCGAACGGCCATACCGTCGCCGCCGCCAAGCACAAGAATGTCGCGCTGGCGCCGCGAAAGGGACATCACCGGGTGCACTAGCGACTCGTGGTAACGATATTCATCAACCGAGCTAAATTGAAGCGCACCGTTGATGAATAGATTGATAGTGGCATCACTACGTGTGACGACAATGCGTTGGTACGGACTCGACTCTGCGTAAATGACTTCACCAGCGAACAAACGCCCTTCGAAGAATCCCATCAGAGCCTCGGCTTTAACGATCGCGCCAAGCAAACCCACGCAACAAACGAGTAGCGCGATGGTCAAGCTCGCGCGATGGAGGAGTACGCCACGAAATGTCCATACTGCTAGTCCCGCTACCAATGCGTTCAGCAAGCCAAATAAAATACTCGTTTGAATAAGTCCAAGTTGCGGAACGAGCACTAACGGAAATAATAGTGAGGCAAACAAGGCGCCGAGATAATCTAACGTCAGTACGTTCGAGACATTCACCTTGAGTACTTGATGCTCCTCCAATATTCGAATCACGAGCGGAATTTCCAATCCGACGGCTGTGCCGATGACGATAAGCTCAAGCAGTAAAAACGCCGTGTAGTTATCGATCACCGTAAACGCGTGGAACAACACCAGCGCACTAGTACCACCAATGACTGCAATGAATAACTGGACGACGATAAAAGTTTCGAGCAGCCGCTCATTCACATAGCGCGATAAAAACGAGCCTAGGCCCATCGCGGCCATAAAAAGGCCGATAACTAGTGAGAATTGATAAACCGAATCTCCGAGTAGATAACTCGAAATCGTGCCAGCGAGCAACTCGTAGACCAGGCCGCACGTGGCTATTACAAACGTTGATCCGAGTAGCAATCCATGCGTTTGAGCTCGTGTTGGATCAGTAACTGCGCTCATAGAAAACGCGAGCGTCGTTTAGTGGCCAAAAAATATGACCGAGTGCGCAATAAACTTTAACTACGTATTGCTGCAGAGATAATGATGGAGAATGCGATTAAACCCGCACCGAT
Source organism: Gammaproteobacteria bacterium (assembly GCA_047611905.1). GTDB lineage: Bacteria > Pseudomonadota > Gammaproteobacteria > UBA11873. The sequence continues at coordinate 6,125 of JBLFWZ010000014.1, forward strand.
AATAATCCCAAGTGCGACGTTTTGGTCTTCCTCAATTTCCTTGCGGATGGAAAACGGCGTGAACTTATCGAACAAAACAAAGCCGACGTAAAAGACGATAAAGCCCAGCAGGCTGTAGACCACCGTACCAACCATAGGCGCGACGTGAAGTTCTTGCAAAATGCTTTCCATATTTTCAATCCTGAGTAAATTAAGTTCGTTTACTTGCCGCCGCGGCCACCGCCGAAAGTAGGTAGCCCGCGTCTGGCGCTGCCCAAGCGCACACTCGGGGCCCCTTTCAACGATTCGTATGACGAATCTTGCACACCCACGTTGGAAACCGTTGTGTAGCCTGCGATTGCTGTCATGCCGGCAAACACGGCGGCAAATAATCTATTCATCATCGTCCTCTAAGACCGGCGCCCAGCGTCTCGCTTCAAAGCGCCGGCGCAATAACGGTTCCAACAACATCGCCAAAAAAAAGACGACGGCAATAATGACAAAGTACCGCGACACTAGTACGTCTTCTTTTAATTTGAAATATAGCGGACTGTTCCTGAGGTTCCCGCCTCGCTCGCCAGCACCGCCAGAACCTTCAACTTGGATACTGTAGCGACCCGGATCTTCCAATGTGAAATACACATTCGCCGAATCAGATCCTTCGCTCCAACTCTCGCCGCCTTCGTAGCCATGATAGTACGAAATTTCTTTTGCTAGTGCCGCATACGGCGCATCTTTGTTCATCACGGTTAGGTCATACCACGCCCACGAATTGTCTTGGCCGGAGGAGAGCTCGAGTCGCATCATCGAATTCTTGCCGCTCACTTTGAATTCCGGGGTCTGCGCGCCATCGACCACTTGTTGCGCCGTAAACCTCCCGTTAAGCCGTTCTTGTCCGCCACCCAATACCATAATCCCTAGCGCTAGAATCACGGCAGCCAATGCGAAACCACGTGCGACTTTGGATAAGCTCACCGACCACGGTCTCGGAATATAAGGCTGAATCGCATGCACCGAGCGTGGCGGGCGCGGAATGTTCGTCACCCCGAATGTTCGGTAGACATCGGTTGGATCGAGATACTCGCCAAACGAATATTCTTCTTCAACCCCGCTGCGTTCGCGCGCAAAGCTGTATGGCGGACAAATGCCTTCCGTCGCAGAAATTGCGTCTCCGACCTGCGCAACGTAGGTCAGCTCGCCTTCGACGAAGTGCACGAACGCCTCATAGGATTCGTAGACTTTGAACGTCATCCCTTTCGCGTTGAAAGCGGATTTCTGCAACACGGTCATGGTCGGAATTTCGCGCGCTCGTCGCGAGAAAACGAAATGACCTTCAGAAAACACCAACCAGTGATAACCATGCGTCGGCGAGAACATTTGATATTCCAACCACGGATAGCCTTCCGCATCGCGATACTGAACAACACCGATTATCGTGAACTCGACGCCTTTTATCTTGCCGCGCTGTCCGAGTTGCAGGGGCATGGGCGGTCGATGAACGTCGGTAAATTGAGTGACGACTTTATATTCGTCCTTTGCGTCCAATACGGATCCACATGAACCGCAATTCAATGATCGCACTCGACGACCACCGTGAAGTTCGAGCGGCGCACCGCACTGGGTACAGTTGATTGTGCGCGGTTCGACGGCGGCGCTCATCCGATTTCGATCTCGAACGGATCGATCCACACACCTTTATAGAACGCGCTCGATTCATCATCATATTCGGCCGTGATGAGCAGTCCTTTGGGACCTTCAAGATGCGCGTAACGATGCGTGTCGCCGTGCGCCACGATTTCCGGTAGTTGCCCTTCAAGCCCAATACAGGTCGCTTCGTTGACCTCGGTGACGTGCAAACTCTGGTCGAATAACTGAATTTGGCCGCCAATCTGAAACTCTTCGAATAAGGGCGCTTCACCGTCGAGCTTTATCTCATTTTCGATGACGTACTCGCCTTCGTCGTTACTGATCCACTGCGTATTGCCGCCGCTTAGTTGTACCCACCATTCATCCCAATATCCGTCGCCGCCACCGTATTCATAACGGATCCGTCCAACCGGATGGCCGTTCCAATGGCCAAGTTGAAACGGTTGTCCGAGGCTTAGTATCGAAGGGATCTCGCTGAGGACCGATTTTTCGCCCGCGCTGGCGACCTGAGCGTCCTCTATAAACAACGTGCTATTGCAGTAGCCGCAGACGGCGAGTTTGCTGTGTTTTAGCAGCGGCGGCGCTTGCGCTCCGCACGACGGACAATTTTGTGTCGAACCACTTACGGCATTCATACGAACTCGTTACTTCTAACTATCTAAGCTTACGCTAGGCTGAGAGTCGACTAATCGCCCTATTTGGGATCGAAACGGGCGTACAGCAAACAACGGTAACATGCCCATCAGGGCCTAATCGTAACTAAGAGTGTGGCTGCCCGCCAGTTGCTGCCTGAATTGAATTTTGCGAGCCCCATTTCTCACACATGCGTTAAAGTTAATCCTTGATCCGGCATGGCCATCGATTGGCCGGAAAAAGCGCTGGCGAAATTAGCGATTAGACCGCGGCCTGGGCTGTCCATCCCTCATTCGGCGTGACGTTTTTACCATTACTTAGGTATGCTGCGGTCTGATTTTAGCGATGAATCCGGGGGATCAGACGCACCATGAGTTGGAACGAAGAACTAAAGGAACTCGCCCATCGCGGGCACCTGGCCGAACAAATGGGCGGACCGGAGAAAGTCGCACGCCAACACGAATTTGGCAAACTAACCATTCGCGAACGGATTGACGCGATCGCCGACCCGGATAGTTTTCATGAGATCGGCAAACTCGCCGGCCATGCTGAGTACGATGCGGATGGCAATCTCGTTACGCTAAACCCATCAAACTTTCTGTTCGGCACCGCAGACATTGACGGACGAACCGTGATCGTATCCGGCGACGACTTCACGGTTCGCGGCGGATCTGCGGAAGCGCATATTCCGGCGAAACGATCACACGCCGAAGGTTTAGCCTTAGAACTTAAGCTGCCGCACATTCGTCTGGTCGATGGGATGGGTGGCGGTGGCTCGGTGAAATCAATCGAGATCAACGGCCGCACGAACATACCGACCTTGCGCGGCTGGGAACTCGTCGTCGAACATCTCGGCGTGGCACCCTCAGTAGCCTTGGCACTGGGTTCAGTCGCTGGCATCGGCGCGGCAAGAGTTGCAACAAGCCACTACTCCGTTATCGTGAAAAACACCGCGCAAATGATGATCGCCGGTCCAGCCTTGGTCGGTTGGGCGGGTCTCGGCAAGGTCGAAAAAGAAGAGCTTGGCGCGAGCAAAATTCACACCGGCAACGGCGCGATCGACGACGAAGTTGAAAGCGAGGCGCAAGCGTTCGACAAGGCGAGACGCTTTTTATCGTACTTACCGCAAAACGTCGACGAACTACCGCCGGTTGTCGCTTGCGACGACGGTCCGAATCGAACCGACGAAAGCTTGCGCGACATTGTGCCGAAAAATCCGCGCCACGTTTTCAAGATGCGCAAGGTCATCGAATCGGTCGTCGATCGCGAATCCTTCTTCGAAATCGGTGCGCGCTGGGGTCGCTCGGTGATCGGCGGCTTCGCACGTTTAAACGGTATCCCTGTCGCGATATTTGCCGAAGATCCCTACGTATACGGTGGCGCTTGGACCGCGGACGCGTCGCGAAAACTGATCCGCCTGATCGACATTGCCTCGATGTTTCATTTACCGATCGTGCATCTTGAAGATTGCCCAGGTTTCTTAATCGGTAAAAAAGCCGAAGAAGAAGCCACCATTCGCTTTGGCTCCCAAGCCCTTGCCGCATTAGGACAGTCACCAGTGCCATTTTGCGGGGTCGTTATTCGCAAAGCTTTCGGCGTTGCTGGCGCCTCTAATCACAAACCTGGTAGTCACCATTTTCGCATGTCGTGGCCTTCCGGAGATTGGGGATCGCTGCCCATCGAAGGTGGGGTCGAAGTTGCCTACAAAGCAGAACTCGCGACGTCGGCAGATTATCAGGCTGATCTGGAAGTCATTAAGACGCGGCTCAATCGTTATCGATCACCGCTGCGAGCAGCCGAGTATTTCGAGATCGAAGACATCATTGATCCGGCCGAGACCAGGCCTGTCTTATGCCGTTGGGCTAAACTTGCACGGCAAGCGCTGCGCACGGGTCCAGTTGCATTTTCGTTTCGACCCTAACTACGATTTAACCTATTCCAACCCGGTCCATTAACTAAGGAGAAGCAAGATGAGCGAAGCACTTAGTCCAATTGCAACGAAGGTTATTTACGAAGACGAATACGTCAGAGTTTGGAATCAAGTGGTTCCGGCCGGCGCAACCTTAGCAAAGCACAAACACGAGTATGACTACCATCTCGTCAACATTGCGGGCACTGGGCCGTTCAAAGTCGACTTCCACGAAGGTACGGGTGGCGAATTGGGCGATCAGCTAAGTTACGTACCGACCCCTGGAAAGACCGATTTCGTCCCTAAAGGTCATATCGAAACAGCGCACAACGAAGGTGACGAATTTCGTGCGATTTTGGTGGAATACAAAAACAGTTAAAGCTAATTCGCAGCAGTTTCGCTCACTGTGAACGAAGCTGCTGCCGAGTTCAGACGTTAATAGGATTTTTCGAGCCCGAGCACGTTTTCTGCCAAATAAGACAGCAGCAACGGCGGACTAACGGGTGCAATGCGGTGAATTAACACCTCTCGCAAATAACGTTCGACTTGAAATTCTTTCGCGTAGCCCATGCCACCGTGCGTCATGACGGCGTTAGTACACGTTTCAAACGCAGCTTCGGCGGCCAAGTACTTCGCCGCATTCGCTTCGGCGCCGCAGGGTTCGCCACGGTCGTACAATTCGGCTGCTTTAAACGCCATCAAATTCGCTGCTTCCAACTGCGCCCAGTTCGCCGCCAAGGGATGCTGAATCGCTTGGTTCTTGCCGATCGTTCGACCGAAAACGACTCTTTCATTCGCATACTTTACGGCCCGACTCAACGCCACTCGTCCAATGCCAACTAAGCCCGCAGCGATAAGGACTCTCTCGGCGTTCAAGCCGCGCAATAAATATCGAAAACCCTTACCTTCTTCGCCGATTAAATGATCGACTGGGATCGGTAATCCATCAAAAAATATCTCGTTCGAATCGACACACTTGCGTCCCATTTTGTCTATCACGCGGACGTCGCAATACTTACGATCCAAGTCCGTATAAAACAAAGACAAGCCATCGACCGGCTTCTCGCATTCCTCGATCGGCGTCGTGCGCGCAATTAGCATAATCTTGTTTGCAATTTGGGCCGTCGATATCCAGACTTTCTCACCGTCAACGACGTAGTGATCACCATCGCGAACCGCACGTGTTTTTAGTCGGGTCGTATCGTGACCGGTCGTCGGCTCCGTCACACCAAAACACGCGATGTCTTCCCTTCGAATAATGCGCGGTAGCCATTTAAGACACTGCTCTTGCGTACCGAATTCCAATAATGGTTTAAGACCGAAGAATCCGACCCCAATCGCCGAGAAGCCACTGTTGGCCGCTCCGCTTTCAGATATCGCCTGCATCACAAGCGCCGCCTCGGTGATACCCAGTCCGCTGCCGCCATAGATTTCCGGGATAGCGACACCGACCCAGCCACCATCCGCGATTGCTCTACAAAATTCTTCCGGATATTCGCCGTCGCTATCGCGTTCCAGCCAATATTGATCGTCGAATGCTGCACACAGTTTCAACACATTTTCGCGGATCTGCAGCTGATCGTCGGTAAAGGAAAAATCCATGATGCTAAAAACTCCGTAATTTGAAGGTTGTGATGGTCGCTTAATGAAACATTCTATTCGACAACAATCCGCACGCCACGAAAACCAGGGGTGCGCGTCTGCCCTATATTGATAACCCCGCTTGGCGCCGAAAACGGCCGTCGTGGAACTTGCGCCACTTCGTTCGTTTTAACACAATGAGTAAAACACCTTAAGGAGCCCGCAGATGGCCTACGCCAAAGACCGCAGCTATCTTGACGCCGATAGCCACCTGATGGAACGTCCCGATTTTCTTCGCGACTTTGCCGAGGCCAAGGTTCGCGATCGCCTTCAGCCACTATACGGCGGCGACCAGGACAAGAACACGGCAAACTGGCAAGAAACGATCGCCCAGCCTGGGCATAGCGAAGAAAAGGTTGCCGAAATGATCGCACTCGGAGATTCGCTGATTGCGGGGCCCAAAGGTTATCTGGCGCTCGGTGCCTTTAACTCCACAGAGCGCGCTCAAGCATTAAATCAATTGGGCTTCGGAGAGCAATTGGTTTTCGCGACCTTTAGCCCACTGCAAGCGCTGCATGGTGATGACCTACCACTCAAATACGGCGCAGCTGCGGCACACAATCGGGCGATGGCCGACTTCTGCGGCGCCGATTCTCGGTTGCATGGCGTCGGCATCTTACCGTTAGACGATCCGGCTAGTGCGGTTGTGGAACTCGAAAATTTACTCGCACTGGATCTTCGCGCCGCATGGGTTTCGCACGAGGCATGTGGTGGTCGCTCCCCAGGCCATAATGATTTCGATCCGATTTGGGCGCGCCTCGCAGAAGCGAAAGTCCCGGTGGTTTTGCATGTTGGCGGTGAGCCCTTACAAGTCGCGCCTAAATGGATGAACACAGGTCGCCCAATACCGACCGACTGGCTCGGCGGCGGCGAAAACGTCCGCGCGAAAGATATGCTCGCGTTGCATCACAACGTCGAATTATTTCTCGGCGCCATGATTTTCGATGGCGTCTTTGAACGACATCGAAGCTTACGCGCCGGTGCTATTGAACTAGGTGCGGGGTGGGTGCCGAGTTGGCTACGGCGACTCGATTGGACGCAACAGATATGGCGTAAAGAGCCCGACATCGCAGGCCTAACGCGTAGTGCCACCGAAACCGCCATCGAGCATTTAGGTTTTACGCCGTTCGTGTATGAGGACGTCGGTCGATTAATGAAGGAAAGCGACGATCGCTTGTATCTGTTCTCCAGCGACTACCCACATTTTGAGGGCAGTAAAAACCCTATCGAGCGCTTCGAACGATTTTTAGCCGATGCAACGGTTCCTGAGATCAGCAAGCAACGCTTCTACGAAGATAATTTCCGTCGTTTATTCCGCGAATGAAGCGTTACCACACCACTGGTTCTTTTTGGGTAAGCACGCGTCGCGCTGGTGGCGCCGGATTAACGCGCCGCATGCGTCAACATTGATTTTAGTTAACGCGGTTCGCAAACAAATACAGGGATGTCACGATCCGTGAAACCGCGATAATCCGCAAACGGGGCATAATGCGAATCGCAGATTGGCCACAACGCGACTTTCTCTTCCGCGCTTGCCTGCCGTGCGCGTAGCACCATTTTTTTGCCCCGGTGTTCGACCGTAATATCTGGATTTTTAACCAAATTGTGATACCACACAGGATTGTTCGGGTTGCCGCCTTGGGAGGCAACGAGCAGCACGCCTTCCTCAAAAGGCACATACATTAATGGCACATTCAAGGCACGTCCGCTTTTCGCACCGGTCATTGCAACGAAACAGACTTCGTCCCCGCCCAAAGTATTTAGTATCCGACCGCCGCTGAGGCCGCGTAAGAATTTATGTACTTTGGTGATGGTTTTTATCGTGCCAACCGACAGGCGTTTGCTGGTTTTCTTGGCAACATCTTCGGTAGTACTCGACATGGTGTCTCTCCCTCGATAAGCGCATCAATGAACACGATGCCAGGTGAATCGCTTAGAACTGCGAATAGCGCCGCACTGGCCGGATCCGATTGTCGACCACTGTAGTCCGAAATCGTTAGCTTCGCGAGCAACAGCGACCAAACCGACAGCGCTTAGTCTCGAACGTGCTGAGCCAATGTCGCGCCTGAATAATCTTCGCGGTGGCGACCACGTCGACGCAATTCTGGAACGAGCAACTCAACGAGATCGGCGAAATAGTCCGGCGCGAAGTACGGCGGCGACATCTGAAATCCGTTACCCCACCGGACTCGAGTACGTGCTCCATTGCATCCGCCACTTGTTTTGCTGTACCCACGAATGGGCTGCGTCTACTTCCTAACATGTAAGTCTTGGCAATCTGACGCAGCGTAATAGCCGGATCCGACTTTTGGTACATCTCGAACAAACCGCGCGTGCCGGGAATTTCCAGATCGGCGGTCGGCGCATCCAGATCAAAAGACGATAAATCGAGGTCCCAATGAGCAGACATCTGCGCTAACGATGCTTCAATTGGAATACGTTCACGGATCTCTTGAGAACGCGCTTGGGCTTCGGGTTCTGGTTTCGCAACAATCGGTTGCGCTGCCCAATAAATCGGCACCCTCGTTGGGTCCCGACTGGCCTTATCTAAGCGAGCGGCCATGCCGTCAGAAAATTCACGCATTTGGCGCACGCCTCGCGCGGCGCTAAATATGCCTTCGGCGTGACGCGCAGCAAACGCTCGACCTCTATCGGATTGCCCGGCCTGGAACAAAAACGGCCGACGCCGAGCAGACGGTACAACCGTGAACGGACCTTGCGTTTGATAATGTCGGCCGACGAAATTGATCTTATGCGCCTTGTCAGGATCGGCAAAAACCTGTGCTTCCCTGTCCATCACTAGGGCATCATCCTCCCAGCTATTCCATAGCGCATGACAAGCCGCCATGTACTCGTCCGCTTGCTCGTAACGCTCGTCATGAGGCGGTCATGCTGCCTGGCTAAAGTTGCGTGCCTCAGCGTTCGAAATCGACGAAACAATGTTCCATCCAATTCTGCCTTCAGTTAAAGGGTCCAAAGTCGCCAGCGTGCGGGCGAGCAAAAACGGGGCATAAAACGTCGTCGACATGGTCACGGCGAAGCCGAGTCGCTGGACGTGTGCCGATAGATAGGCGACAAGTGCGACCGGATCATGACAAGGAAACTGAACGGCGTAGCGAATTTGATCGGCGCTCGCACCCCCGCCAAGACTGTCGGCAAAAAACAGCATATCGAAGTTACCACGCTCCAACGTCGGCGCGACTTGCTTCCAGTAAGCCGGCTCGTACCATTGGTGGCGTATTTTGTCGGCAGGATAAATCCACGACAACGGCATATGCGGCGCAGGCGCAAACAGCATGAAGGCCGATAAGTGGATGGCTTTAGGCATCGCTTCGTCGCCGAACTAGGCGCCTAAACTATCCACGGATCGGAACCGCTCGCGCTACCGTTGTGCTCGCAGGTCTGGGTTTACCAAAGACCGTATTTTTGCACTTCGGCCCTGCCGACAACCATGTGATGTACTTCATCGGGTCCGTCGGCGAATCTTAAATGACGCATATCGGTATACATTGCAGCCAACGGCGTCCATTGCGAGATACCCGCCGCACCATGCATTTGGATGGCTTGGTCAATAATCAGGCAAACCTTTTCCGGCACCATTGCTTTTACCGCACTTACGTAGACTCGCGCTTCCTTATTACCGAGTACGTCCATCGCTTTCGCCGCCTGCAGCACCGACAAACGCATCGCATTGATCTCGATCCGTGCGCGCGCAATAACTTCGAGATTCTTACCGAGCTTTGCTATTGGTTTGCCGAAGGCAACTCTGCTGCCAGCCCGTTTCACCATTAACTCCAAGGCTTTTTCGGCTTTTCCGATCGAGCGCATGCAATGATGGATGCGTCCGGGGCCAAGACGAACTTGCGAGATTTCGAAGCCACGCCCCTCGCCAAGCAACAAATTATCTTTCGGCACGCGCACGTTATTGAATCTCAAATGCATGTGACCGCGAGGCGCATGATCGTGTCCAAACACTTGCATGCCATCGAGGATCTCAACCCCGGGGGCATCTGTCGGCACAAGGATTTGCGATTGCTGTTTACTGGGTGCGGCGTTCGGGCTGGTCTTGACCATGGTGATCATGATCTTACAACGCGGATCACCCGCGCCCGAGATATAGAATTTCTCGCCATTGATCACCCATTCATCGCCATCCAAGACCGCACTCGTGGAAATATTCTTCGCGTCTGAGGACGGCAGATCAGGTTCCGTCATCGCGTACGCCGAGCGGATTTCTCCGTCGAGTAACGGTTGCAGCCACTGCTTCTTTTGTGCCGGCGTACCAACCCGTTCCAGCACTTCCATATTTCCCGTATCCGGTGCGCTGCAGTTTAATGTCTCCGAAGCGAGGGCAAACTTTCCGAGATCCGCGGCGATGTAGGCATAATCCAAATTACTCAAACCATCGCCCATTTCCGAATCAGGCAGGAAGAAATTCCATAAGCCCGATTCTTTAGCTTTGACCTTGGCCCCATCCAATAATTCGAGCTGGCGCGGATGCCACGACCAGCGGTCGGTCTTTTCCTTGTCTAGCGAAAAAAACTCTTCGGTGATCGGCTCGACGTTTTGTTTTATATGGACCTGCACCGCGTCCATCAGCGGTTGAGCTTCTTTCGACATCGACAAATTGAATAAATCGTTTTCTAAATCAGACACGCGGTTCTCCAATGGGCTGCTTCAATTGAATTCGTATGGCGCACATCAGATGCACTGCTGTGTGTGCCGAACAACGGACGATTCTAATGTATCAAACCTCGCAGTGGCGAATTCCGGTATCGGCACCGGTGGAAACTGGATAATGAGGATCGTCACGCTCTCGCTATATACTGCGGAAAGCCGTTCGATTGATCGCGATCGGTCGATCTAGCAGAATTTTGAAAGACTTAAGCCATAAATGAGCGAAATTGCGAATTTTGACCAGCTACTCTACGACGTTGAGGCATTGCTACGCCGTGACCGACGGGTGGCTTATCGGATTTTAAAGCGGCGCTTTGCCCTCGATGACGACGACATAGACGATTTAAGAGCAGAGTTCATCGATGCACGACGAATGGCCGTCGACGAAGAAAACAAGGTTCTCGTTTTAAGCGACGTTAGGACAGTGGGACAACGGGCCGAACGACGACAGCTCACGGTCATGTTTTGCGATATTGTCGGTTCCACGAGACTCGCGGAGCGACTTGATCCGGAAGATCTGCGCGAATTATTTCGGCGTTACCAGCAAACGTGCGGGCAAATAATTGACAACGCACACGGGCACATTGCGCAGTATTTAGGCGATGGTTTGCTGATCTATTTCGGCTACCCCATTGCCTACGAGGACGCCGCTGTGCGCGCAGTTTCGTGCGGACTCGAAATTATTGGTGCGATAAGCCAGGTCCGCACACCCGACGGATCGCCGCTGCAAGTGCGCATCGGTGTGCATACGGGACGAGTTGTTATCGGCGACGTGGGTGCCGGTGAATTTCGTGAACAGCTGGCGCTCGGCGACACCCCTAACATCGCCGCGAGAATCGAAGCCGAAGCCCAGCCTAATGAGATAGTGATCAGCGAAGCGACACGCCGTCTATTACAAGATTCCTTCGACTACGAAAACCGCGGGGAAACTTCGCTGCGCGGCGTTGCAACACCTATCGAATTGTATGTGGTGAGCCGCATTCGCGATTTAAGAACGCGTTTCGCCGCAGCACGACAAAACAATCAAAGCCCATTGGCTGGCCGCCAATCTGAAATCCAAAAGCTCCGCGATGCCTGGGGGATAGCGAAGCAAGGCAATCATTCTAAATATTTCATCCACTCGGAGCCAGGCATCGGGAAATCCCGGCTGGTGCAGGAGATTCGCGACACGGTACGCGAAGATGGCGGCACACCGATGACGGTCGTGTGCACGCCACTGCATACAGATACGGCGCTGTACCCTTTCATTGAACTGATCCAACGCGTACTAAGAATTCGTCCCGACGACCCCGTGAGTATCAAGCTCAAGAGTTTGCGCGATGTTTTAAGTCGCTTACGTTTTCCGAGCGAAGACACGGAAGATGTGCTGGCTGCTTTATTGTCCTTAAAGCGAGACTTTGGCGATGCGTTCGCAAAACTGGATCCGCAACAGCGTCAGCAACGCACTTTCGACACCATCTTGGATTGGATGATGGAAGTCACGACGAGAACCCCGGTTCTATTAGTCATAGAAGATTTACAAGCAGCGGATGGGTCAACGCTAGACCTAGTGCGCCAAGGTCTCGATAGATTCGAAGACACACGAACTTTAATGCTCTTGGTCGCCCGCGAGGAATTCAGGCCTAACTGGGGGCGGCGCGGCGATATCGTTGATATGCCGCTACGTCGCCTCGAGCCGATTGATATTCGAGCGATCATAAGCGGCGTATGTGATGGATGCGAACTGCCGAGAGCGCTAGTCGATCAAATTGAAGCGCAGTGCGATGGCGTGCCCTTATACGCAGAAGAATTCACGAAGATGGTCCTTGAATCTGATTTATTGGTCAAAAACGCAGGGAACTACGAGCTCGTCAGGGCGGTGGCGAATCTAGCGATCCCATCGTCACTGCAAGATTCTTTGATGGCGCGCCTGGATCGCTTAGCCGACGGCAAAGGTGTCGCTCAGTGGGGCGCGACGATCGGACGCGAATTCTCCTACGAGTTGATCCAAGCGCTGCTGCCGGATGAAGTCGCGGCAAACGGGCTAAAAGAACTGCTCGAGCTTGGCATCATTTACAAACGCAAACGAACCTTGCAAACGACGTTCCTATTTAAGCATGCGCTTATTCGTGACGCGGCTTATGCTTCGCTGCTGCGTGCCGAACGGCGTGAATACCACGCACGTATCGCGCGCGTATTGTGCGAAGAGTTCGCGCCAGCCGTGGCAGACAATGCGGAAGTGGTCGCACGCCATTTAACGAGCGCCGAGCGTTACGAAGAAGCGATCAACTATTGGTTGATCGCAGGCCAGCGCGCTGGCGAGCGTGCCATGAACAAGGAAGGCCTTGCGCATTTTACGAACGCCTTAGCGTTACTTGATCGCATTCCCGCAGGACGCGCCCGAGATGCGCTGGAACTTCGCCTACAAATGGCCCGCGGTCCGCTGCTCATGCCGCTCATGGGTAACGGATCGCCTGCCGTGCGCGACTCTTTTACGCGCGCCTTAGAGCTGAGCCGTGTATTGAACTCTACCGCCGAGCGGTTTCCGATTTTGTTCGGCTTACGTTCCAATTCCTTAGCGAGCGGTGATCTCGCCAAGGCGCACGAACTAAGCCTCGAACTCCACCATATCGCCGAAGAATCGAAAGATCCCGGGCAGCTACTTGAGGCCCATACAGCGCTCGCCAACACCAGTTTTTTTCGCGGCGATTTCATCGAAGTAGAGAATCAAGCGCGCGCGGCCCTGCGAATTTACGACCCGAAGCGATTTCGCCACCACGTGCATATCTACGGTACGGATCCCGGCGTGCTGTGCCTATCGCGCTTGTCGAATGCGTCTTGGCAGCGCGGCCGGCCTGACCGCGGACGCCTAGAATTGATAAAAATGCTCTCGCTTGCTGAAGAGCTGGGGCATTTGTTTACATTGATCTCGGCCTTAAATCTTGCCGCTCTCGTTCGCCTTTGGCGCTGCGAGCCAGATTTCGCGTTCGAATACGCAAATCGCGCGGTCGAACTAAGCGATCAACACGGCTATCCATTCCCCAGCGCCTGGGGACGCATGTTACGTGGCCAGGCAATCTTTGATCTGGGTCGATTCGACGAAGGGATGGACGAACTGAAGGCGGGTTTTGGCGCAACGAAAAAACTTAGCGCGAAACTAATGGAACCGTGGTTTATCGCTATTTTAGCCAATGCGAAAACCCGCTTCGGGCAACCGCATGAAGCTTACCTGCTGTTAGATGAGGCCTTCCAAATTGTCGCCGACTCGGGCACCACCTATTCGCTGCCAACGTTGCATTGCCTGAGGGGGGAAATATTGCTTGCCGATCCGACACTCGAAACCAAGGCCGAAGATTCCGCGCTAACGTCCTTCATCACTGCAGAGAGAATCGCGCGCCTACATGGCTCGCGAGCGATAGAACTGCGCGCCACGGTTGGGATAGTAAACGCCACCTCTGATACTCACGAACTAGCTCAGGCGGTTACCCGCTTAACTTCTAATTTGGATCACTTCCAAATCGGCGACGATTCGAAAGACTTAGCCGGCGCGCTAGAAATCGCAAAACGATGGACCGGTGAAACGCCTCTCTCTTAGTCTCATTGACGACGCGTGAATTTGACCTTTAGATTGGACGGGAACATCGCGAACGCGAGCCTTTCCTCGACCGCTTGGGTCGGGTCGGTAAGTTCGATCTGGAAATTGCGGCACAACATTGCGAGCGCCATTTTAATTTCCACCAACGCCAGATTGCGACCTGGACAGAATCGCGGCCCAGTGCCAAAGGGTAGAAACGCATTAGTCTTATGGGGCGCGGTAGCACTTGATTCCGGGTCCAACCAACGTTCGGGATTGAATTGCTCTGGGGCGCCAAAATTCGCTGCGTTAATTGCAAGATGCCGGGTTAACGCAAGGACGGGGGTTTTCGCCGGTAATTCATAACCCATGAGACTCACGGTCTCGTTCGTTTCCATCGGGAATAACGGTCCCACCGGTTTAATGCGCATCGTTTCGTTGGCAAATGCCTCGAGATACTTGAGTTGCGGAAGCACAGTGTGATCGGTGATAACCGAATCCGATCCAACCATGGAATCCACTTCGTCGCGAACCTTGGCGAAGTACTCGGGAAACTCAATAAAATATTTACCTGCCCACGCGATCGTGTTCGCAGTGGTATCTTCCCCTGCCAGTAAAAGAGTAACGACATTCGAATAAATTTCTTGGTCGGTAAATTTCGTGCCCTGCTCGGCTGTTTGCGCTGCGATGATCGCTTCAAGGAAATTTGTCGGCTCGTCATACAGCGACGGCTTTTCTTGCATGCGTAGCCGGCAGTCCGTGATAAACCCGTTAACGGTTCGTTCTATACCGGCAATCGCACGATCGAGCTCTCGATCTTTGGGCAAGCGAATGTAACGCCAGTAGGGAAACGGAGAATTCACGCGCTTACCCAGCATCGGAAACACTTTGTCGAGTTGCTGCTGGATCACTGGGCCGTCAGTCTCAAGCGTATTGACGTTAACGCCAAACGCGAGCTGGGTAGTGACATCGACGGTGTAACGCATGACATCGCGACATAAATCGACGCTCAGGTTTTGATCTGCGGCATCCTCCCAGCGTCGCTGCAGGCGTCGGGTTGTTTCGAGTAGTTGCGGAAAAAATTGATTTAAATGCGCACTATTTAACGCGAGCGCCACGACTTTGCGTTGCCGCTTCCAGTCTTCGCCTTCGGACGAAAAAACACCGTTGAAACCAAGCTCCTTAATAACGGACTCAATAGTAGAGCGCCGCCGATATGTCGTCGGACGTTCGCGGAGCAATTTATTGACTTCATCGGGATCGGCTATACAGACAATCGTTTTCGGCCCCATGCGGATTTTGAATATAGGGCCAAACTCGTCGCACCAACGCTCCGCATGCAGATGAAATTGCTCAAAATTAACCTGCAACAAATTTCCGACAATCGGTAAACCTTTCGGCCCATCCAGATCGGCGATGGTTTTGTTTGAAGAAACGACTGCTGACATGGATGACTCCGCTGGACGTGCGCTAGAATTTCAGGATCCGAGATCCGCTAGGGAGGCAAATTACCACTGTTAACATTGCAGCGCCATGGCAAAGTCGACGATTCAGTGAGTGTAGTCACCGCTATTGCCAGTAAGGATCTATCTGGGTGAATTCGCCTGCTAGCATGCGAGAAAGTACCTGCGTACAAGCTTCGTGAAAAATCCGCGGGACAGCGGGACTAACCGTCCGATGACGAAACGGTGACACTTGCGCGCCGCTCCTTTGCTATTAGTAGGTCTGTAGAGAACCGATTGGAGTGGCGATGTTAGGACAGCTCGGCGTAATTGGCGTTTCTTGGCGTGAGGACGGCAGCGAAGCGCTCGCGGACTATGCAATAGCCGACGACAAACTATCTGCAGCACTGTCGACGTTCGCGCAGCACAACGGCATCTCCGAACTGGCGTATTTGTCGACATGCAATCGGGTAGAGATCTTATTTTTGCGCTCCGAACACGATGACAAACGTGACTTACGGCCGCAAGTGTTTGCTATGCTGCGCGACCACGCGCCCGAACCCGGCGAAGCAGAGCAAGTCCTTAGAGCCTGGGGCGGCGAAGGCGCGGCCGAGCACCTGTTTCTGGTTACCGCCGCGCTCGATTCAGCCTGTATCGGCGAAGTGGAAATCGCCGGACAAGTACGTCGAGCCCATGATCGTGCTCGAGAGCTGGGTCATTGCGGTCCAGCACTGGATTTACTATTTAACGAAGCTTACCGAATTCTGGGTCGGGTTCGTGGTGAAACTCAAGTGAGCAGTGGGCGCGTATCATTGGCCGAAATTGCAGTTGATGAGATCAAAGCGCGGCATGCGCGTACGGCAGGAACGGTCGCCCTGGTCGGCGTCTCAGCGATGACGATCCGCGCTGCTGTTTCGCTGAAATCCGCTAATATTCCGTTTCTCGTCGTAAACCGATCGCTCGACAATGCGCGCACGCTCGCAGCTCAATACGACGTCCCGTATCTGAGCTTGGATCATTTTCGCGACACCCCACCGTCAACCGAATCCGTGTTGAGTTGTACTGGTGCATCTAATACCGTGCTTGATGAGGCCGCGCTGGTCAGAATTATGGCTGCAACAAAAAGTGGCGACACGCCTTTGATGATCGATATGTCGGTGCCACCCGATATTGATCCACAAGCGTGCGATCGCCTGAAGGTACAACGCATCGGAATGGACGAGATTATCGACATCGCAAGTAGAAACCGTAGCGGGCGGGACTCCCAAGCGGCCGCCGCTCGCGAAATTGTCGATGAAGCGCTCGTAGAGCTAAACGCGCGCTTCGCGGATCGATTACTCGGCCCCATGTTCGCTGTACTACAAAATCACTACCAACAAACCGCTAACGCCAGTGTCGAACGATTGTTTAAACAGGATCTAGGCAGCTTGGATGAAACGCAGCGCGCAGCGGTTCACAAATGGTGTGAGTCACTTGCGCGACGATTTGCACATATTCCGAACGCAGGGTTGCGGGGCCTGATGCACCACGGTCCGGAAGGATCGGTCGACGCGTTTTTAGACGCATTGGATCCAAAGTTCGCTAGCCAGTTACGCGGCGCTTCAGCACCTGAGAGCCGGTAAGTCGACTAGCCGCGGTAAAACACAGGTTTGTTCACGACCGAACCGAGCAAAATCCCGGTTGATAATTCAGCTCAGTCATGAGAACGCCATCTCATCGTATAATGCGACGCCCGAGCTCGTTGAAAAGTAACATTGCAGTACAAACGGCTCGTAGCGATTTCGAATCTTTATAATGAAACCCGATCAAACCAGAGCATTACAAACTGGATTCTTATTCCTGCTCGCAATTGCGGCGGCGCAAGCAGCATGGTGGGTCTTTGAGAATGCACATCACGCAAAAGCCACAGCAGCGCGGCTGGAACAACTGTATGTAGACAGCGCGACGACGATTACGGCAGCCCTATCTGGGGCGGATGCCGCTGCAATCGATCGCGCGCTCGACCACATCAAATTTGCTCCGAATACACGGATCGCGCTGGTCGACCCGGACGCAATTGACGCGATTCGAAACGAAGCGCAGCGTCGTACAAACCGCTTTTATTGGGAGGGCGGTTTCTTCTTGCTCGTGCTAATTGTGGCCATGTTCGGTCTCGCAGCAACCATTCGCCGCGACCGCCAATTGGCCAGACGCCAACAGAATTTTCTGGCTAGCGTATCGCACGAATTCAAAAGTCCGCTGGCAAGTATCCAGCTCACGGCAGAAACGCTCAATCGGCGATCTGGCGACGAGGAAACTAAACGCTGGGGTACGCGAATATTAGTCGACTGCGAGCGCTTGCTGCGTACAGTCGAAAATCTCCTCAACACTAATCGCCTCGACGAAGGCAGTCATAATTTGATCCCGGAAACGATTCGCTTGAGCGAAGTATTTTCTTCACTTCGGGACGAATTCGAAGAACGCATGCAACATTACGAAATTACTTTTACCACCGAAGTCGAAGAGACGATCAGCTTGCACATCGATGCGATATCATTTGAGACTATCGTACGCAACCTTGTCGACAACGCGCTAAAAGCTTGCATTGCCGGCGACGGGAAAAGCGTTGCATTACGCGCTATGCTAACCGATGCCCAAATAGTCATGAGCGTCTCAGACAGCGGCATCGGCTTCGAAGCATCGGAAAAGAGTCTGTTATTCGAAAAGTTCTACCGCGTTGGCGATGAGCAACGCCGCACCACGCCGGGTACCGGACTCGGGTTGTATATTGTGAAACGTCTCGCTAATTTGTCTGGTGCTAGCGTATTGGCCGACAGCGAAGGCCCGGGACGCGGCGCGACAATTACGCTTAAATGGGACAAAGCGAGGAAGTAATGAGCAGCCGCGCACGCATACTAGTAGTTGATGACGAAGTGCATCTCGCCGATGGGATCCGCGAGAATTTACTTGCCGAGGGCTACGACGCCATCGTCGCGCACGATGGCGAGCAAGGCTTAAATGCGGCGATCGAGACGCCGTTTGATCTGATAATTTCCGATGTAATGATGCCCAATCTCGATGGCGTGCAAATGTGTGAGCAGCTGCGTAAGGCCAATGTACAAACACCGTTTATGTTTCTCACGGTCAATGGTGCACCGTCAGATCGTATTCGCGGTCTCGAGGCGGGCGGCGACGACTACCTCAGTAAACCGTTTCATCTTGAAGAGCTTCTATTACGAGTCGCAGCGATCTTAAAGCGCACAATGTGGAATCAACGTGCGGCCGACCATGTGCTAAGTTTCGATAAGAACGAAGTAAATTTTACGACCTATCGCGCTACGGCATGGGACAGTAGCGAGCAGGATTTGACGCACAAAGAAGCCATGATCCTTCTGTTGCTTAGCGAACGAGATGGTCAAGTCGTCTCTCGCGAAGAAATACTTGAAAGTGTCTGGGGGCGGGAAATTTTCCCATCGACCCGAACGATCGATAATTTTATCGTTCGACTGCGTAAACGTTTCGAGCGCGATCCGGAAATGCCACAGTTTATCCATACAATTCGCGGTGTTGGTTATCGCTTCACGTCCGTTGCAAATGACAACCAGTAACTAGCAAACCCTAGTCCGCGCCAACTGCGCATCACTTGCAAGGCCCACTGCGCCTTTAAAGACGTTATCGGCTACAAGTATCCCAATTACCACTGAATCGGGCGCGCAGATTTAAATTTAGCGCCCCATCAGCGCTCGCGATACAATGCCGGCCCGTTCTACGCCAACAACGAAATAATCCCGATCGATTGATCCTAAGAAACATCACCCGAGAATCGTTATGCGCAGCACCCAAACAACGTTTGCAGAGTTTCTGATAGCCGAGCGGCGACGCTTTCCCGAGGCATCTGGCACCTTAAACGCGCTGTTGCTCGACATCGCCTTGGCGTGCAAATCATTGTCTAAACGAGTTGCCAACGGTGCGCTCGATGCATCAATTGGTCATCATCTGTTCCTTGCAGGCGGCGACGGTTCATCCGAAAAACTCGAAACAATTGCCAATAGCTTGTTCCTGCGTGCGACCGAGTGGAACGGACACCTTGCCGGATTGGCCTCCGAAGAAATGTCAAATTTGCATCCGCTACCGGATACCCAGCAGAAAGGAAAATATCTACTGATCTTTGACCCGCTCGACGGATCATCGAACATTGACGTGAATGTTTCCGTAGGCAGCATATTCTCAATATTACGAGCGCCGCATGGTGGCGAGAGCGCGACCGAGGAGGATTTCCTCCAATTCGGACGCGAGCAGGTTTGCGCTGGTTATGCGATTTACGGTCCTTCGACGATGCTCGTTCTTACCGTCGGTACTGGCGTACATGGGTTCACTTTAGACCAACAGCTCGGAGAGTTTTTCCTGACGCACCCGTCGATGAGCTTGTCGCGTAGCACTCAAGAATTCGCCATTAACGCCTCCAACAGTCGCTTTTGGGAACCCGCTGTTAAACGCTATGTCGACGAATGCTTGGCGGGTACCACCGGACCACGAGATAAAGATTTCAACATGCGCTGGGTCGCATCCTTGGTCGCGGAGGCACATCGAGTACTATTGCGGGGCGGCGTGTTTCTGTATCCTCGTGATACGAAAGATCCCGAGCGCGCCGGTCGGCTCAGACTACTTTTCGAAGCAAATCCGATCGCCTTCATTATTGAACAGGCCGGTGGATCGGCGAGTACCGGACGCGAGCGTTTGCTCGACGTGGAACCCCAGCAATTACATGAACGGATCGGATTTATATTCGGTTCAAGCGACGAAGTTGAATTAGTTGAGTCCTATCATGATCAAGAATACGGCGACGAATTTGACGCGCCATTATTTGGCGGCCGCGGCTTGTTCCGCGAAACGGTCTGAGTAATTTATGTCCAAACTTCACCCTACGATAGCTATCACCGGGCCTTCTGGCGCGGGAACAACAGCCGTAATGCAGACGTTCGAACAAATATTTCGACGCGAGAGTGTTGATGCTGCATTCATCGAGGGCGATGCCTTCCACCGCTATGACCGCGCCGAGATGCGCAACAAAATTGCAGCCGAACGCGACGCAGGTAACGCGAGTTTTAGCCATTTCGGCCCGGACTCGAACCTGTTCGACGAGCTTCAAAACTTATTTCGACAATACTCGGAAGACGGCTCGGGACAATTTAGGCGTTACCTGCACAATGATGCGGAAGCCGCGCAATATGAGCAGGAACCCGGTACGTTTACACCCTGGGAACCAGTGCAGGAAGGCAGTGACCTTTTATTCTACGAAGGGCTGCATGGCGCAATAAAGACTGAAACAATTGATGTGTGCCAGTACATCGATTTATCTATCGGAGTCGTCCCCGTTATTAATCTCGAGTGGATTCAAAAACTCCATCGTGATCGGTCGTTGCGCGGCTACTCAACGGAAGCAGTATCGGATACGATTTTGCGACGCATGCCAGATTACGTAAATTATATCGTGCCGCAATTTTCCCGCACGGATGTTAACTTTCAAAGAGTTCCGTTAGTTGACACGTCGAATCCTTTCACCGCCCGCCACATTCCGACCCCGGACGAATCGATGCTCGTCATCCGATTCGCGGAGCCACGTGAAATTGACTTCGCGTATTTGCGTTCAATGCTAGACGGGTCGTCGATGTCGCGCGCTAACACCATCGTTTGCCCGGGCGGGAAAATGGATCTTGCAATGCAGCTCATCTTTACCCCGATGATCTGGCGTCTAATGGAACGCCGCGACAAATCGAAACAAGCAATTCGAAAAGAAAAATAATTCTCTAATTCGATCTGCTCGACAATCAACTTCTGCACGCCAGCGTACGCACAGGCCATTTACGGAAGTCTAAGCTAAGAATTTACGTCGCGTTTGTTCGTCGGTCGCGATAAATATTATCGGGAGATGCATAGCGCTTGCCGCAAAAAACATCGACGCACCGACGAATTTGATCATAAAGAATTCCGGCCACGGGTTCGTTCTATGGATTGCGAACGCGGATAACGCGTCCCAAACCGCGAGAGAATTCCATACGATAATCGCGCTCCACGCGAATAACCCTACCTTTTTTAGGATCAAATAAGCGATCCACAATCCACTCACGCCAATTAGTGGCATCAGCCATGCAGCCGGGGATCGCCAGGGAGGCCGCCAGCGGCCCGATGAATAAACGCCAAAGTCATGGCGAAGCTTGTAAGCATTAATGTCAAGACGAGCATGATTTTCTGTTGCATTACGTTCTCTTAAGCTAACTTTTCGCATCAGACAATCGTTAAATATCACTACTTACAAAACGCAAGTAATCGAACTGCAGCATTTAACTTGCTTTTTGCAAGTAGAAAATTTGGTTAAGATCCCTGAATGAAGAAACCAACGAATAATCGAACCGACTTATGCCCGATTACTTTCGTGCTTGACGTATTCAGAGATGAATGGGGTTTGCTGATCCTTCGAGATATTGTTTTTAAGAGAAAAAATATTACGGGGACTTTCTCAATTCGCCAGAAAGAATTTCAGCATATACTCGGGCTAGCCGGTTGCAGAAACTCGATGCGGACGGCTTGATATCGAAAATTCCGGATCCGAACAACTCGTCAAGAAATATTGACCGACTTACGGAAAAAGGCGAAGCCCTGCTGCCTGTTCTTTTAGAAATCGACGAGTGGAGCGCAACCCACAACCGAACGTAGCAGACAGTATTATCGACGGCGCCCCAGCAAACCTGCTGCGGTGCGCGAAAAAGGACCCGACCGGTTTAATTCAGGAAATTCTCGAGCACATAAAGTAATTCGAATTTCTTAAGCGCCACTACGGAAATCATGTACCTTGCGTCGGCAACATGAAGTTATTCAGGATTACAGAGCTCCGTCTCGAAACCTAAATCGTCTGTAAAACTGGTAATGGCCTGGAAGCCGAGTGATTCCGCCTCTGGCAGCTTACGCGAATCGATACCATGGATGTTGATGTGTAGGGTCGTAGTGCCACATAGCGCGGGTGCCATTTTTCCCGTTAACAAACCGCATTCGGACGAGAATACTTTGATATTACTTGATTCGAGTTCGTCCTTTGTATCCTCAACGTCCATTCCGCTGTCGTCCTCGCACTGCAAGCGTTCGCCCGAGATATAGACTTGTATGACGGTTATTTCCTCCTCTTCGACGATCCGTTTTTCGCCTTTCGCTCCGCCCTTGGGAAGTAGCGAACAGGCAGCAAGGCAAAAGGTGCAGGCAACAATGATTATTAATTTTGTGTTCAATATTTATCTCTTCAGATTCAGCGAGGTCGATACAAACGTTGGCGCGCGGCATATTGTAACCTGTCGATAAGCTGGCTGCGGCCAGACGTGCGGCCGAACGAACGATCCAGCAAATGATTTTCGATTAGCTGGGACATCCCGACGTAGTAGTCGAATGACCCCGCGATCACAGACTAATTGACCGCAATTGGCCGGAACTTGTTTATTCGGCACTATTGAAAGGAACCCTTCTGCGATTGCTCACGCGTCGAAAGATCTGCACGATTGGTCGATAAAATGATTGAATCGCGCGTTCCCGGTGTAGGAAGTCTGAGTCTAATCCAGCTGCATTAGCATACATTGCTGCTAGCGCGTCTCGGTGTTGCTGTGTAGTCGTTTAGCCGCATGAGTATCGATCTTTTTACGAACGTTGCGTCGCGCAAGGCCGCTGGCATTGGGAGTAACGTTATCGTTCATTAGGGCCAAATAATGCTTCGCGCCAACGTTGCCTCCCTCGTATGCAAGGTACAACCAACCGTAGGCCTGCTGATAGTCTTTTTCGACTCCCAGACCGCGTAAATACATCACGCCCAAATTGCGTTGGCCCTGAGGGTCCTCAGCCAACGCCGCAGCTTCAAACCATCGCACGGCTTGCTTGAAATCGCGCTCAACGCCAAGGCCGAGATAATAGTGTGTGCCGAGATAGTTACAGGCTGAGATATCTCCGCGTTGCGCTAGGTCGCTAAAGATTTTAAACGCCTGGACATAATCGCCGTTATCAAACAGATCAACTGGATCAGCCCGATCACTACAGCCATTGGCAACGCAGCTCATGAAAATGAGTAACCCGATCGCCTTCCAATAGTGGGAACTGATCGGCATTACCAATGTCTTCCGATTGGTCATTTAAGGACGAAATATACTGGAAACCGATATGCTGTGCGCAATCACGCTGAAGAAAGCGCGGCATCCTGCCGAATAAGGCATCAGTTCGGCGGATAAAATCACCAATGCGTTGTTCGGATTCCGAGCCGCGCGGCGTTGTTTGATGTCTAAATAAGATTATAGCGCGGCTGGTAGCTATTCCGGCGGCAACCTAGGTTTCGCTGAACTCCCGTTCGCAGGTAAACTTGAGTAACTATGAGTACGATAAAAATTCTTTTGGCTATTGCATTTTTTGGCTCGGTTGCGGCGCTCGTGCGACTGATCATCCGCAGCCGCAAAGCGCAAAAGAGGCTGCTTGAGGAATTGGAGTCCAGCCAAATAGCACTTTCGATCGATTCTGCAGCCGGACAAGCTGGGGAGAGCCTCCCTTCTGTAGAGCCTCCCACGTTTACGCCCGCGCCAGTCGGCCACGAAACGAGCGACGACTTATCTCAATCTGGCGCGATGAGCATCCGCCATGAAATCACGCGTTGCATTGCCTCAAAGAAATGGGACGAAGCGCTAAAATGGGCTTCTCACGCGATACAGGCGCTGCCGGACCACCCGGATTTCCGCGTCTCATTGGCCGAGATTTACGCCCATATGGAAGACCGCGATAAATTCATTCCCTTGTTCGCGAAGCTGTACGTGGATCTCGACAATAGCAAAGATCAGCAGGTACGCCTGCTCGAAATCGCCACTAAATTCGTCCCCGACCACCCGCTCGTGCAGGCAAGCTCACGGGACGCCGCGGGCACATAACACCGCATTTATCCTGCCCAATGTTGTAGAGCATGGCATAAGCTCTTTCCAATAAAGGTCGCCTGCGCTCAGAAACCGAACCCTAGGCCTCCCATGATCCGAAAATCGACGTCCGACTGACGCCCGTTTGAATCATCCACGAGCGGGTAACCGACCGAGAAAAACGCACTGAATCGTTGCAGCGATGCTCGTATACCGGGTGAAAGGTAAACAACGCTACCGCCAGAATTTCCATCATCGATACCTTGCACGTTGTCGCGCCAACGTTGTTCTCCGTTGAGTTCGAGCATCAAGTCCCATGTAATCTCATCGATAAATGAGCTGTGTTCGTGGGCCCCATGGTCGTGGTCCTTCGTCGGACTAAAGACCACGGCCAGATTGTAGAACAATGCATCGCCGAGCTCAGCATCTTGAGAACCTTCGGTAGTTGCGTTGTAGAGCAGGTTGGCATGCAAGCCAATGCGCCTAAACGTCTTACTGAACGCACCGCCGATCAAAAAATCCCATGAACCGGATCCTGGCTGAAATTCTGTCTCAAACCGCTCGCCACGATCCGATACGCTAGTCGTACCCGTCGGCATTTTCATCCCACCTTGGAGCGCGAGCTCCATACCTTGCCGCGCAAAAAATCGATAGCTCGCTAACACGAGGAGATCGCCGATGCCTTTAGCATCGCCGTGGCCGTGCGCCTCGGCTTCGCCGTCTTCGATTTCCCCCTCGCGGATGTTGTTGCGCGCGATCCACGGGATCCGCACGCTTAAATCCAAGTCGTCGGTAAGACCATAAGCCAACGTTGCTGCGGCGCTTACGATTTCATCGATTGCGTGAACACCCTCCTCGCCAGCGGTCGCAAAACCAGCGAGTTCGCCGTTTGAAAAAGGATCGTTATTAATGACCTCGCTGCGCAGTCCGACAACCCATCGGCCTACGCCTAGACTCGAGGCAGAAATCGTATTCAGTCCACCTCCTCGTTCGGAACCTGAAACAACGCTTGGGTGGTCGGCAAAAACCGCATGATTCGCGGCGCACAGCACTACCGCTATGCAAACTAATCGACGTAACTTTCTCATCTTGGATCCCCAATACAAATTCTTCGCGCACGCCAAGGATGGCGCACGAAATCGAAACTCAATCTAATCCGTTGCGTGATTAGACGATTGGCGGAGCACGTGGTTGGGAAGGTGATAATCGGGACGTAG
Source organism: Gammaproteobacteria bacterium (assembly GCA_047611905.1). Taxonomy (GTDB): domain Bacteria; phylum Pseudomonadota; class Gammaproteobacteria; genus UBA11873. The sequence goes on from JBLFWZ010000014.1 coordinate 31,729, forward strand.
AGAAATAGACCGGTGGCGTGGGAATCCACGAATCGACAACGGCGAAACTAATGGTATTTAACGGCTCGGGGACTAAGCTCGCGGCCGCACTGCCAGACCACAATCCACAGCCTGTATCCAATGATTCTGCGTGTAATGAGCCATCGTGATCGTGTGCCGATCGCGCGGGGCTCTCGCCTTCTTGCCCGATGTGTTTGGCGTGATCGTTGCGCGCATCACGCGGCGAGAGACGTTCAAAATCGATGCTGCGATTTTGCGCTGGGCAAAGTACCAAGATTAAATTGCCGGCGACCGTAGAATCGGAAACCAGCATCAACCCGGGCGCGACCAACGATCGAAGCAGCAAGCAGCTCAGCGCGAGCAGGGACATCGCATTAAACGAGCGGCGCTTGAATCTGGACATAGCCCTTGGTGGTTGCTTCAACGAATGTCTGAACGCCGACAATGATAGTCGAATTTATGTTTCCTGGTACAGGGCTGAGCTGCGGTGCACTACATCTTGCCGAGCGCGATGTAGACGCATCCTCGCAGCCGCAGGACACTCGATTGTCGGTGCGCCTGAGAATTTTTCGCGACGACATCTGAGCCCAAATCGGTCCAATGGATGCAGAAAAATGCTAGGCTGGCGACCCCGCTGCAACTTAAGTTTTGGAGACATGCGATGAATTCGGATATGCCTTACATGAGCTTGGTCGACGTTGGCAAATTAATCGCCAAAAAGAAGACATCTTCGCTGGATGTAACCACTGCGATACTGGAACGGATTGAACAGCTCGACCCAAAACTAAAAAGTTATGTCACGGTCTTAGGAGCAAACGCCAAGACAGATGCGCGACGCGCCGACAAAGAGATCGCGAGCGGTAAGCGACGCGGACCGCTGCACGGCGTGCCCGTCGCAGTCAAAGATTTGTGCGATATGAAAGGACAAGCAACGACTGCCGGTATCCCTATGTTCAAAAATGCGATCGCCGATCGCGACGCCACCGTGGTGCGTAAACTACGCGAAGCCGGCGCGGTCATTTTGGGCAAATTACATCTCACCGAGGGTGCACTTGCGCAGCATCATCCTGACGTCATCCCGCCGACCAACCCGTGGGCTGGCAACCGCTGGAGTGGCGCATCCTCGAGCGGCACGGGTGTATCGGTCGCTGCAGGTCTCACTTACGGTGCCTTGGGCAGTGATACGGGTGGCTCAATACGGTTTCCTGCCTCCTGCAACGGGCTTGTCGGACTCAAGCCGACCTGGTCTCGTGTGAGCCGCTATGGAGTCTTTCCGTTGTCTCAAACCTTGGACCACGTCGGACCCTTAACTCGCTCGGTTGCGGACGCAGCGGCAATCTTAGAAGCCATTGCGGGTCGTGATCCGAATGACCCGACGAGCGCAGCAAGCGCCGTGCCTGACTACCTCGCCGCGCTCAACCAAGGCGTGAAAGGCGTGCGGATCGGAATCGATCGAAAATACGCATTTGCCGGTGTTGATCCGGCGATTAAAGCAGCTATTGAGCGAGCCCTACGCGCGCTAAAGGCGGCCGGTGCGATCATCGTGCCGTTTAAGATGCCCGCCATCGAGCCCGCATTACGCGCCTGGGGGCCCATTTGTAGTACGGACGCCGCATTGGCTCATGCCGCAACATATCCTTCTAAGAAGCGCGGCTATGGGCCAGTGTTCCGTGGGTTTCTCGATAGCGGCAGAGCCGTAACCGGGCTCGAATACGGGCACGCCGAAATAACTCGTCGCGAATTACGTGGTGCGATGGAATCGATCTTTGAAACGATCGACTTAATGATCAAACCGGTTTACGCGAAACTCAACCCAACATTAGCCGCTTATGCCACGATGTGTGCCAAAGAAGGTGGACTCGACGATTTGGTCCGCTTTACTGCTCCTGATGATATGACTGGTGCACCGACAATTACGCTACCCGCAGGGCTCGATAAAAACGGATCACCGTTGTCGTTTCAGATTGTCGGTCGACATTTTGAAGAAGCGCTGCTGTTTCGCGCCGGACGAGCATGGGAGAAAGCGGCCGACTGGAGCGGCATGCGCCCGCCGCTTGCACCTTAACGACGTAATCAGTGGGCCACTACCGCGACAACGAAAGCCGCCCGCCACCTAGTTGCTGTACCGTCGCAACCGACAATTGATACAATCGAAGATTGCGACGTGCCGGTACTTATCTAGATATCGATCGTCTATGCGACGCTAGCAACAAACTTACGTAGGTCGTCGTTAAACATAGACGGCTTCTCGAGCTGGCAGAAATGCCCGACGTCTTTATAAACATTGATCGATGCATCCGGAATGTTGTCTGCCAGAAACTGGTTATGCGCGACCGTCGTAGCCCCATCTTCTTCACCCGCAATGACGAGCGTTTTAGCCTTAATGTCCTTTAACTGGTCGGATATGTCCCAGTTAAAAACGCCCTTCGGATCTTGCAGGCTGCCAAAGAAAACACCTTCGGTGAAATTTTCCTCAACTCTGAAACAACCTTCCATGAAGGCCTGGATTTCGGGTCGCTCTCTTTTAGATTTCGCTGATACAGTTGCATCGAGTAAGCCGCTAAAAAACGCACGCCAATCGGCCGCTATCGCATCTGCCGCTTCCGGCGGTGTTTCGGCGCCGATATTGGTCCCACTGCTGACGATTAAGTTTCCGAACACCCGCTCAGGCGCTAAAAGATTTGTCTGCATGGCGATCATCCCGCCAATCGAATTGCCGACTAGAACGGCTTTATCAACACCTGCGTGATCGAGAATCGCAACAAGATCCTTCGCCATTTCATCGATCCCATAACCTTGGCTAGGTTTATCTGATAATCCATGCCCACGGTGGTCGGAAACGATACATCGATTGGTACGGGCGAATTCCATCAACTGGTTGGACCAAATGAAGCGGTTAGTCGAAAACGGGTGGAGGAAGCAAATGGGGACGCCCTGTCCGAAACTTTCATAGTAGACGTTGACACCATCGCGATTAACATGGGGCATAGTTCGATCCTCAAATTTTATGGTTAACGAATTATTTAACGTTTAGTTTTGTGAGACGGAATAATGTCGTTTTTTTGCGAATAAATAAACTACGGATTTAGTGCCGATCGACAATGCGCCCGCGAACTCCGTGCAGTGCTATTAAAATGACCCAGACAAGGCGATTTAAGCGCGAGTACAAGACCGGTTCGAGCTAGAATGACGCGGTGCGCCAATTTCCAGACTCACCCAATTCTTACAACGTGCCAAGCGGTGACGAGAGCCAATTAGGTAACTGTTTTTTGCCGATGATGATGATCCTTGCGCTGTTTACGCTCTCGATCGTCTCCAATAGTGCTCATGCGCGAGTGGAATCTGAGGCGCTCGCAGAATTCGGACAAATACTATTTTTCGATCTAAATCTGTCGCGCCGGCGAACCCAGTCGTGCGCTACTTGTCACGACCCCGCGACAGCGTTCATCGACCCGCGTGACAATGGCGTTAATCGCGCCGTGTCTCTTGGCGACGATGGACGAGCGCTCGGCGATCGCAACACGCCCTCGACGGCTTACGCGGTCGCCACCCCAGATTTTTATCGTAACGAGGCGGGCGACTACATTGGCGGGTTCTTCCTTGACGGGCGAGCGCCCAGCCTTGGTGCTCAAGCCACCGAGCCATTATTTAACCCTCTTGAAATGGATCTACCCAATCCCGCAACCGCGCTCTCACGAATTCTCGAGGATCCTGGTTACGTAGCGCGGCTCACGAAACTTTACGGTGAGCATGTTCTTAGCGATGAAACGGCGATTGTGGAGATCATCGGGGCGAGTATCGCTGCATTTGAACAGACCGCTTATTTTTCATCATTTGATTCGAAGTATGACCGACATGTGCGCGGGGAATATGTGATGACGGAACTCGAAGAATCTGGGCGACGACTATTTTTTTCTCCATTGACTAACTGCACAAGCTGTCATTTGTTCGGCACGTCTTCCGTTGGCGAACGCGAGACATTTTCCAACTACCAATATCACAACATCGGCTTGCCACCTAACGAACCCGTACGCGTCGCAAACCAGCTTGGCGAAAACTATCGCGACAAGGGTTTATTCGCCAACCCGCAAGTCGACGATGCGAAATATAGCGGAAAGTTCAAGGTGCCCTCGCTTCGCAACGTCGCCGTCACGGCTCCTTACATGCACAACGGTATTTTCCAGGAGCTCCGCACAGCCATTTTGTTTTACAACAAATTCTTGATAGGGAGTCGACAGAGTCAAACAAACCCCGAAACCGGACACCCCTGGGTGTCCGCGGAGTTCCCTGCAACAATTGACATCGAACTACTCGATCAAGGCCAACCAATCAACGAAGGCAGAGCGACAGCGCTCATTGCGTTTTTGAAAACCTTGACCGATCGGCGCTACGAACACTTGTTGGATGACTGAGCTCTCATTGCGAGTTCGATAGCGACCACCGCCCCGGGGCTTCGATAATGCAGCGCGACCGCAATCGACTCGCGAGATTGCACCGGTGTTTCGTCGACTGGACGCTGGAATACGAAATTACTCATCGCTACGACATCTAGGATATTTATCGATCAATGCTCGAGTTTTCACACTTTACGACCTGGCGCTCCACGACGTAAACGAATCGCCGCTAATTGAGAAGCTCGACAATGTTGACTAGTTATTCCCCCTAAAAGTCGAAATAAGTTAGGATATCGCCGACAGATGGCAACTCCGAAACGTTCGCGGATGCGCCTAGAACACAATATAAAGGGACATAAGGTCATGGCACAAGCGCTGCACAAACCCTCCGATATCCGTTCACAAGTTAGCGATGCCGAGTGGCAGGTGCGAGTCGACCTCGCCGCCGCCTATCGCCTGGTCGATTATTACGGCTGGACCGACATGATATTTACCCATTTGTCGGCACGGGTACCGGGGCCGGAGCATCATTTCTTGATTAATCCGTACGGCATGATGTTCGACGAAGTAACCGCCTCAGATTTAATCAAGATCGACCTCGACGGCAACATCGTGTTGTCTAGCGGTTATGACGTGAATCCCGCCGGATTTTGCATCCATAGTGCGATTCATATGGCGCGCGAAGATGCCAAAGCGGTGATGCATTTACATACCGACGATGGCGTCGCTGTTTCCGCGATGGCTGATGGTTTGATGCCGATCACGCAAACGGCGATGGTGATCCATGATCAAATTGCTTATCACGAATACGAAGGTGTCGCGCTTGATTTGGCTGAGCGCGAGCGCTTAGTTGCCGACATCGCAGACAAGCGACT
>JBLFWZ010000015.1:0-36545 GCA_047611905.1 Gammaproteobacteria bacterium
CGAATCATTGGCTTCTGTACCGACAATTTTACGCAATGGCCCCGAATGGTTCGCTGGCCTGGGCAAAGAAAATAACGGCGGCACGAAAGTGTTTTCAGTTAGCGGGCACGTAAACAATCCGGGTAATTTTGAGGTCCCTATGGGCACCCCGTTTAAAGAGCTGCTCGCCCTGGCCGGTGGCATTAGAAACGGACGTGAGTTTAAGGCTCTTATTCCGGGCGGATCCTCCGTGCCAGTACTGACTGCGGAAAACGCTCTCGAACTGACGATGGACTACGATGCCATCTCGAAAGCCGGCTCCATGCTAGGTTCGGGCGCCGTCATTGTGATGGACGATACCGCTGACATGGTTCTGGTGCTGCAACGGATATCGCGATTTTATTATGCGGAATCGTGTGGCCAATGCACGCCGTGTCGCGAAGGTACGGGATGGCTGTATCGAATGCTAACGAGAATCGTCGAAGGTAAGGGCATGCTAGAAGATCTTGATCGTTTGGATGATGTTGCCTCGAAAATCGAGGGACGCACTATTTGCGCGCTCGGTGATGCTGCGGCGATGCCGGTACGAAGCTTTATTAGAAATTTCCGTCCTGAGTTCGAACATTACATTGCAACGGGAACCAGCATGTTAACGACAAGTAAGTCGGTCGCCGCGTAAACGATTATGAGCGACGACCACGTAACTATCGAAGTAGACGGCCAATCTATCGAGGCACGTAAAGGCTCGATGTTGATGGAGGTTACGGATGCGGCTGGTATTTATATCCCGCGATTCTGCTACCACAAACATTTAAGCGTCGCGGCCAACTGCCGCATGTGTTTGGTCGAAGTCGAACGCGCCCCGAAACCACTGCCGGCTTGTGCGACACCCGTAATGGACGGCATGAAGGTTTCAACGAAATCCCAGTACGCGATTGACGCACAACGATCGACGATGGAGTTCTTGTTAATCAACCACCCCTTGGACTGTCCAATTTGTGACCAAGGTGGTGAATGTGAGCTACAAGATTTAGCCATGGGTTATGGTGGAGACGTGTCGCGTTACTCCGAACGCAAAAGGGTCGTTCGCGATAAAGATATTGGCCCGTTAGTCCAAACGGATATGACTCGGTGTATCCATTGCACCCGGTGCGTGCGCTTCGGCGAAGAAATCGCAGGGTTACGCGAGCTTGGTGCGACGGGACGTGGCGAAGACATGGAAATAGGCACCTACATCGCGAAATCTATGAGCTCCGAACTGTCTGGTAACGTGATTGACCTATGCCCGGTGGGTGCCCTGACGTCGAAACCTTATCGATATTCGGCTCGTGCTTGGGAGCTGCAACAACGCGACGGTGTGGCACCACATGATTGCCTCGGCTCCAACGTGCACTTTCATATCAAGGGTTCGAAAGTTAAAAGAGTCGTGCCGAAAGATAATTCGACGATAAACGAAACATGGCTTTCAGATCGTGATCGATTTAGTTACGAGGCACTCGGCAGCGAAGATCGCCTGCTCTCGCCGCGCATCAAACGCGATGGGCAATGGGAGGATTGTGATTGGGACGTAGCTCTGAGTTCGGTTGCAACACGACTCGCGGAGCTTAGCGTGAACGACGGGGGCGAATCGATTGGTGCGCTTGCCGCTCCGTCATCGACCACCGAAGAATTTTATTTATTGCAGCGACTGATTCGTGAACTGGGCGGAAACAGTATTGATCACCGTCCACGACAAATTGATTTTGCTGCCGACACCATTGCGCCCTTAGCGCCGTCGTTAGGGGTCAGCCTCGAGCAGTTAGAATCCGCCGACGTTATTTTTATCGTTGGAGCAAATCCGCGGCTTGATCAACCTTTAATAAATCATCGGATTCGAAAAGCCGCATTAGCCGGAGGGACCGTAGTAGTCGTTAACTCCGTCGACTATGATTTTAATTTCCCGGTCGCGCAAAAAATAATCGTTCCGCCCAGTCAAATTGCATCTGTATTGGGCGGCATAGCGAAGGTCACAAATAGCTCCAATGAAAACTCCGAAGGCGTGCTCGCCGGTCTTGAGCCGTTCGTCTCGGCGGCGGAGCACGAGTCGATCGCGAGCAAACTTGTTGTTGCGAATCGTGCGGTCGTCGTTATTGGCAACTTTGCGCAACGCCATGCGGACTTTGGCCAAATTTACGCACTTGCGAGTAGCATCGCGAAAACAACCTCATCGACCTTGGCACAATTAACCGATGGTGCAAATAGCGCCGGAGGATGGTTGGCAGGAGCCATTCCTCATCGCGGCCCTGGCGGGCGCAAAATTGTCTCTACTGGTCTTGATGCAGATCGGATGTTTGACTCCCCGCTGCGTGCTTACCTAATGCTCGGCATCGAACCCGAGTTCGATTGTCTGCGCCCGCAGAAAGTAATCGACGCATTGGATGAGGCTTATGTGATCGCGTTTAGTGCATTTAATAATCCTTCATTAGACGCCTCGGCTGACGTGCTGCTACCGATTGCTACCTATGCGGAAAATGAGGGCAGCTACGTTAACGCGCTAGGCCAATGGCAGGTGTTTTCTCCCGCAGTGCGCCCGCCCGGAGAGGCACGTCCAGCCTGGAAGGTGATACGCGTGCTCGGAGAGCAATTATCGCTACCGGGTTTTGAGGCGATTAAAGTCGAAGATGTCACTGGTGACATTGCTTCATTGTGTGAAGGTGCTGAGAAACCAAATTGCGAAACCGGCGTTGTGAATATTCGTGAACCCGCTAGTGAATCTCCGAAGGCCGAGGCGGTGCTAGAAATATCCTTGTATTGTGTCGATGCCTTAGTGCGCCACGGTGAGGCACTGCAATCTACGCCAAAACCGAATTCGCAGTGCGTGTTATTGAATAGTGACACCGCCCGCGAGCTTGGTTTGGTGATCGGTGGACAAGCCGTTATCAAAGGTGATGGCACAGAGATCACGATGACGGTGGCAATTGATGAAGCCGTGAGTGATGGAAGTTACGTCGTGTATATTGCGCAACCTGGAGCCAACGCTTACAGCGGCGCGCAGCAGATTCAAATTTCGAAAGCGTGAAATCGTGTGACACAGTCTGATGTTTGATTTATTACGCGCTTATCTCACGTTCTTACCTGATCCGGTTACGACGACATTGATCATTCTGATCCAGATCATAATGATCGTCATTCCGATCATGTTGTCAGTCGCGTACCTGACGTTCGCAGAGCGCAAGATAATTGGTTACATCCAGGTGCGGATCGGTCCGAATCGAGTCGGGCCGCGCGGTTGGTTACAACCCATTGCGGACGCACTGAAGTTACTGTGTAAGGAAGTTATCATCCCGGATGGTGCCGATCGATTCTTGTTTGTCCTTGCACCTGTCCTCGCACTAGGTCCAGCACTCGCTGCCTGGGCCGTGATCCCGTTCGGTTCTGAAGTAGTACTCGCAAATATAAACGCGGGATTACTCTATATCTTGGCGTTAACTTCTCTTGGTGTTTACGGAATAATTATTGCTGGATGGGCGTCAAATTCGAAATACGCGTTTTTAGGAGCAATGCGTTCTGCTGCGCAGATTGTCTCCTACGAAATTCCGATGGGCTTCGCCCTCGTTGGTGTGCTCATCGCTGCAGGCAGCCTAAATCTAGGCGACATAATCGAAGCTCAACGTGGGAACCCGTTTACATGGTTTTGGTTACCACTATTCCCGCTCTTCGTAATCTACTTTATATCGGGATTGGCAGAGACCAACCGCGCACCGTTTGACGTTAGCGAGGGCGAATCCGAAATCGTCGCCGGATTCCACGTCGAATATGCCGGTATGGCGTTCGCGTTATTCTTTCTAGCGGAATATGCCAACATGATCATGATATCCGCACTCACCGCGGTTTTGTTCATGGGTGGGTGGCTTTCTCCGTTCGCTGCTTTTGCGGACGTCCCCGTCATTGGACTCTTTTTTGCCGATGGCATCCATTGGTTCGTATTTAAGACAGCGTTATTTTTGTTCCTCTTTTTGTGGTTTCGCGCAACGTTTCCACGATTTCGATACGATCAAATTATGCGGCTTGGTTGGAAAGTGTTCCTACCTATAACAATTGTGTGGCTCGTTGTTGTTGCTGCAATGGTGGTCTACAAAGTACCGCCGTGGTTTGCAGGATCATGATCAGGAGTTATTTATGAGTACTGTCAAATTCCTCCAAAGCCTAACCCTCTGGGAGCTCGTGCGCGGCTTGCGCCTCACGGGTCGGCACTTATTTGAACGGAAAATCACCGTTCAGTATCCTGAGGAAAAAACTCCGCAATCGGCAAGATTTCGCGGCCTGCACGCGCTTAGACGCTATGCGAACGGGGAAGAGCGCTGCATTGCCTGCAAGTTATGTGAAGCCGTGTGTCCAGCCGTCGCGATCACGATTGAATCAGAACCTCGAGACGACGGCACACGTAGAACGACTCGCTACGATATCGATCTCACAAAATGCATTTTTTGCGGGTTCTGCGAGGAATCGTGCCCGGTCGATGCGATCGTTGAGACGCGACATTTTGAGTATCACGGCGAGCAACGCGGCGATCTATTAATGACCAAAGAAAAACTTCTTGCGCACGGCGATCTGATGGAAGAACAAATCGCCAAAGACCGCCAGCAAGAAATGGCTTATCGATAATGCACTCAGTAGAAGACCGTAGAGCTAGCGAAATAAAATGAGCGTCGAAGTCATCGTTTTTTACGTATTTGCCCTGGCACTGGTGTTCGCCGCGTCGATGGTGATCACTGTGCGTAATCCGGTTCATGCAGCGTTATTTTTGATTATGTCGTTTTTCGCGAGTTCTGGATTATGGATCTTGCTTGAAGCGGAGTTCTTGGCCATTACATTGGTGCTGGTTTATGTTGGCGCAGTGATGGTTTTGTTTCTGTTTGTCGTCATGATGCTCGACATTAACTTGACAGTCTTAAGAGAAGGGTTCGCGCGTTATTTACCCATAGCATTTGTTGTCGCACTAGGCATGATGGTCTCTCTCGGTCTAATTGTTGGCAAAGATAATTTCGGTTTGGACGCAGTCGGACCCGCGACCAAGGCCCCTGCGTCGTACAGTAACACCGAAGAATTAGGGCGCGTGCTCTACACTGACTATGTGTTTCCGTTTGAAATTGCGGCGGTCATATTACTCGTCGCTATTATTGCGGCAATTGCGTTGACACTACGTCCCACCCGGCAAACGAAAGCGCCCAAGCCGGATCGTCAGGTCGCGGTTAAGCGCGATGACCGCATCCGCATTGTCAAAATGGATTCCGAGTAATGAACACCCTGCAACTATTTAATTGTGTCGCTGGTAGCGGGGACAAATAATGTTATCGCTCGCACATTTTCTACTGATCGGCGCAATCCTTTTTTGCCTGAGCGTGGCCGGGATTTTCATTAATCGAAAGAATGTGATCATCCTACTCATGTGCGTTGAGCTGATGTTGCTCGCAGTGAATATGAATTTCATTGCGTTTTCGCATTTCAACGGGGACATCGCAGGCCAAGTATTTGTGTTTTTCATTCTTACAGTCGCCGCCGCTGAGGCAGCAATCGGATTAGCAATTCTGGTCGTATTGTTTAGAAGCAGAAACTCGATCAATGTCGAAGATCTCGACATGATGCGCGGCTAAGTTAGCCGCTGCCTAAGATAAAGATAACAATCGAGAGATCGCCGTGCAGAACCTTTGCTTATTAATCGTCCTCGCCCCTCTAATGGGCGCCGTTGTGACCGGATTATTCGGGCGCGATGTCGGTCGCTCGGGTGCGCATTGGATCACGATTGTTGGTGTCGGTGTCTCATTCTTCCTGTCGCTGCTGGTTTTTTGGCAAATAGTGATCCGTGGAGACGAGCCGTATAACGCGAATTTATATACCTGGTTGCAAAGCGGTGGGATTGATTTACACGTCGGATTCTTGATTGATGAACTCACGGCCACAATGATGGTGGTGGTAACGTTCGTCTCCTGGATGGTGCATATATATACCGTTGGTTATATGCATGATGACCCAGGCTACCAAAGGTTTTTCTCATATATTTCGCTGTTTACTTTCAGCATGCTGATGCTGGTAATGGCGAATAATTTCATGCAACTGTTTTTTGGCTGGGAAGCGGTTGGGCTCGTTTCCTACTTACTGATCGGCTTTTGGTATAAACGCGATACCGCAATCTATGCGAATCTCAAAGCCTTCTTAGTTAATCGAGTTGGAGACTTTGGTTTCTTACTGGGTATTGCCGCGGTATTGATGTACTTCTCCTCAATGGACTATGTCGACGTTTTCGCACAAGCGGAAAGCATGAAAGATGTTCGAATTTCGATCTTTGCTGGACACGAATGGTCGTTAATGACCTTGATTTGTATTCTGCTGTTCATCGGAGCGATGGGAAAATCAGCGCAGTTCCCACTGCACGTTTGGCTTCCGGACTCGATGGAAGGTCCCACACCCATCTCGGCGTTAATCCACGCAGCAACTATGGTCACCGCAGGGATATTCATGGTCGCACGCATGTCTCCCTTGTTTGAAACGTCTCCCACTGCCTTGTCCTTTGTTCTCATCATTGGCGCAATTACCGCATTCTTTATGGGATTGCTTGGTCTCGTACAGAATGACATCAAGCGGGTCGTCGCTTATTCAACGTTGTCGCAACTGGGGTATATGACGGTCGCGCTTGGTGCTTCCGCTTATTCCGCTGCGATATTTCATTTGATGACGCACGCGTTCTTTAAGGCATTACTCTTCTTGGCTGCCGGTTCCGTCATTATCGGAATGCATCATCAGCAAGATATGCGTCACATGGGCGGCTTGCGGAAGTACATGCCAATTACGTGGATCACTTGTCTCATCGGATCGTTCGCTTTAATCGGGTTTCCGGGCACTGCCGGTTTTTTCTCGAAGGATGCAATCATCGAAGCCGTAAAAGCTTCCCACACCCCTGGAGCAATGATCGGTTATTACGCCTGCTTGTTCGGCGTGTTCATTACAGCCCTGTACTCATTCCGGCTCGTGTTTCTGGTCTTCCACGGCGAGCCACGCATGGACGATGAAACGCGCTCACATATCCATGAGACACCGGCGGTGGTGTGGGGCCCGTTGGTTGCGTTGGCCATTCCTTCAGTCGTGATTGGTGCTATCGCAATAGAACCCATGCTATTTGGCGGTTTCTTTGGCGATAGTATTTTCGTCGATCCCGCGCATGATGTTTTCGCGCACATGAAGGAAAATTATCACGGTGTCTTAGGGTTCGTTTGGCATGGATTGCTTCAGGCTCCGTTTTGGCTTGCATTAAGCGGCGTAGTCACGGCTTGGTATTTATATCTCAAACGTCCGGATTTACCGCGTCGCATAGCGGATAGAATGTCATTAGTTCATCAAATATTACTGAACAAGTACGGCTTATATAAGTTCAACGACTGGTTCTTCGCTGGCGGTGCGCGCGGCATGGGCAAAACGCTATGGCGTTTCGGCGACGTCGCTGTAATCGACGGGTTCATGGTCGATGGTTCCGCGAAAATGGTCGGCTGGTGGGCGGGTGTGATACGGAATATTCAATCGGGATATTTGTACCATTACGCATTCGCGATGATCCTCGGCTTGCTAGCTTTACTTGCGATATTTGTCCACCGGCTCATTGGCTAAGTTTCGAACAAGAATTATCTAAAGATTCATCATGCTTTCTAACCTACCAATTCTTAGTCTTAGCATTTGGCTGCCGATCATCGGCGGGCTCTGGCTGGTTTTCGCTGGCAGCCGCACTTCGGCCGGCGCAATGAAAGTCCAGGCCTTGATTATTTCACTAGTCACATTTGCGTTAACGCTACTGCTTTGGCGAGATTTTGATAACGCGATCGGCGCGATGCAGTTCGTGGAACGGCTTAGCTGGATAGACCCGTTTGATATTTTTTACCATGTTGGCGTAGACGGAATTGCCCTGCCGCTGATTTTGTTGACAACATTTACGTCGGTTTTGATCGTCCTTGCCGGCTGGGAGGTAATAACGGATCGAGTAAACCAATACATGGGTGCCTTCCTGATCTTGGAAGGTCTAATGATTGGCGTGTTCAGCTCGCTGGATGCGGTGCTGTTTTATGTCTTTTGGGAAGCAATGCTCATCCCAATGTTTTTGATTATCGGTATCTGGGGTGGCCCACGCCGGGTGTACGCCACGATTAAGTTTTTTCTCTATACGTTCTTAGGGTCCGTATTCATGCTCGTCGCGCTGCTCTATTTGTATCAGCAGGCGAACGATAGCTTTGCGATCCAGGACATGCACAACGTGGCGCTTGGGGCTAGCGAACAGAAATGGATATTCGTCGCTTTTCTTTTGGCGTTCGCTGTAAAAGTTCCAATGTGGCCGGTGCATACGTGGTTACCGGATGCCCACGTGGAGGCGCCAACGGGTGGCTCAATAGTGCTCGCCGCAGTGATGCTGAAAATGGGTGGCTACGGATTTATTCGTTTTAGTCTCCCGATTGCTCCAGATGCCGCGATGGCTCTCGACGGGCTAATGATCGCACTGTCGCTAATTGCTGTCGTCTACATTGGGTTTGTGGCGCTTGCGCAGGAGGATATGAAAAAACTAATCGCATACTCCTCTATTTCGCACATGGGATTTGTGACTCTAGGATTTTTCATTTGCTTCCAGGTATTTGCCAATACCGGAAATTGGAACGACGCCGCGATGGGTATCGAAGGCGGCATGGTGCAAATGATTTCTCATGGCTTTATTTCGGCCGCGTTGTTTTTGTGTGTTGGGGTCATGTACGACCGAGTGCATAGCCGCCAAATAGGCGACTATGGCGGCGTAGTGAACACCATGCCACGATTCGCTGCATTTATGATGCTGTTTGCAATGGCGAATGCTGGGTTGCCGGGCACGTCAGGATTCGTTGGCGAGTTCCTAGTGATTTTGAGCGCGTTCAAAGCGTCGTTTTGGTACGCGTTTTTTGCAGCAAGCACATTAATTCTCGGAGCCGCTTACACCTTGTGGATGTACAAGCGCGTGGTATTTGGTGAAGTGACAAATTCTGCGGTCGAAGGGCTGAGTGATATTTCGACCAGAGAGACGATAATTTTACTGGCCCTAGCGATTCCGGTTCTAATCCTGGGGCTATGGCCTGCTCCCCTACTAGACATGATGCATGCAAGTATCGATCTGCTGGTCGAACACTTGTCGCAATCCAAAACGGTGTTGTAGTGCGATGACGGATCTAGGATTAATTATTCCGGAAATTACGCTGCTGATCTTGGCGAGCGGCGTACTGATGGTGGACGTATTCCGCAAGCAATCTTCGAATGCGGTTACGTTTTGGGCAGCCGTGGTCACCTTGCTCGTCGTGTTGTCTCAATTGGCACTGTACTTTCCAGATGGGTCTACCGTCGCGTTCTTTGGGACGACCAAGATCGACCCAATGGGATCCGTCTTAAAGGCGTTCGCCGTCGTGCTGGTTCTGCTGTCTTTTTTCTACGCTCGCGATTACTTCGATAAGAAAGGAATTCAAGTATCCGAGTTCTATATTTTGTCGTTGTTTGCGACGATAGGAATGCTCGTCCTCATATCTGCAAATAGCCTCCTAACGGTCTATCTGGGTTTGGAACTATTGTCGCTTTCTCTGTATTCGATGGTCGCCATGAACCGCGATTCTCAGGAATCGGCCGAATCTGCCATGAAGTACTTTATTCTCGGGGCGCTTGCTTCGGGCATGCTGCTTTATGGAATCTCGATGCTCTACGGGGTAAGCGGCACGCTACAGCTCGACGAGTTGGTTGCCAGAACCGATGTCATGGGCCAAGAGCGCGTCCTGCTTGTGTTTGGTGTCGTGTTTGTCATCGTCGGCATCGCCTTCAAGCTCGGTGTGGTGCCGTTTCACATGTGGCTACCCGACGTTTATCAAGGTGCATCTACACCCGTCACCCTATTCATTGGTACGGCGCCGAAAATAGCAGCATTTGCTATGGCGATCCGGTTGCTTGCCGATGGCCTGCAAGGGCTAGCACATGAGTGGGCGGGGATGTTGGTGATCCTGGCGGTGTTGTCGATGTCGATTGGCAACATTGTTGCCATCGCTCAGACCAACATGAAGAGAATGCTGGCATATTCGACAATTGCACATATGGGCTTCTTGTTGCTGGGTATTTTAGCGGCGAGAAACTCCGGCTATGCCGCATCGATGTTCTATGTGATTGTCTATACCTTGATGAGTATGGGCGCGTTTGGAACAATAATATTACTGAGTAAGAGCAACCACGAAGCCGATCGAATCGTGGATTTCAGTGGACTAGCGAAACGTAGCCCGTGGTTTGGGTTCATCATGCTGGTTATTATGTTTTCGATGGCAGGTGTACCTCCGTTTGCCGGTTTCTGGGCTAAATGGTACGTGTTAAAAGAAGTCATTGCGGCGGGCTATGTTTGGTTGGCCGGAGTCGCCGTGTTCTTTTCGATCATTGGCGCTTATTACTATTTGCGGATCGTGAAATTAATGTATTTCGACGATGCAATTGACACCAATGGACTTGACGCCAGCGAGGACATGAAACTAGTCCTAAGCGTCAACGGACTGACAATATTTGCACTTGGGATCCTACCCGGTGCTTTAATGTCGATCTGCGTGATCGTGACGATCCCATACGCTGCCGGGTAGCGCTTGGGGCTTCAAATATTTGTTTCTGCTTGAGCAGTGGGCGATTAGCCCACCTTGTTTTTCATCGGAACTTCGTGATTTCTAATCCACGTAATAATCGGTCTGGCGCTAGTATCATTCCAACTAGGATTTAGGTCCTGTGCTCGGTGTAATTTAGCGCGACGCCAATGGACATCGTTACACGGAGCCAACCTTACCTCCTAGGTTCACTGTTGGTTCACCTTTCGGAAGCCTAGATCACCCGATGGAGAACGCTCATAGTGTGTAAATTCAAACGGATATCGAACTGGGAAGTGCGCTGAGCACAAACCTTTCATAGTGATTTAACAAATGGGAACGGACCAATGCTGACAGACTCACGGGGACTCGATATTACATGTGCTAATCAACAGGCGCTGGATATCTACGAAACATCGCTGCTCGATTTATGGAACTATCGTCTCAAGGCAACAAAAACGCTGAAGTCCGCGTTCGAACTCGATGTGGAATTTCCTATGGCGCATATCGTGAGGGGTTACATCATGTCGATGTTGGAATCGACCGCGGTTAGACCGAAGATGCTCGCGAGCGTTGCGCAGGCGCGACAGGCCTTAGCCGGATCTGCGATTCGCGAGCGATTGCACGCCGATGCACTTGAAGGTCTGGCGAGCGGGAATATCAACTACGCGTGCGAATGCTGGGAATCCATACTCGTGAGCTTTCCTCACGACCTACTGGCTCTGAAAATGCACCATCACACGAGTTTCTGGACCGGCAGGAGTTACGTTATTCGGAATACCGTTACCGGAGTATTTGACGCTTGGGACGCTTCAATGCCTGGCTACAGTTTCGTGCTGGGAATGATGTGTTTCGGACTCGAAGAATGTGGTGATTATGCCAAAGCAGAGCCGTACGGACGCCGTGCTATCGACATGAATGGCGACGACTTGTGGGCAATCCATTCAGTTGCACATGTCTTAGAAATGCAAGGTCGACTCGATGAAGGCATCACCTTGCTTAATCGAGATCCGGAACAATGGGCGGACCGCAATCCGTTTCAAGGACACAACTGGTGGCACCTGGCGTTGTTCGCCTTAGAGAAGGGCGATTACGACTTTGTCATGAAGATCTATGATGACCGGGTAATAACGTCTAACACCGAGTTTTTCTTGGACATTCAAAACGGAGCGTCACTTTTGAAGCGCCTAGAGCTACAAGGCGTCAATGTTGGAGCGCGCTGGGACGGTCTTGCCGAGTATGCGGAAAAGCAAATCGGCGATCACGTACTGTCGTTTACGGATTTACATAGCTGCATCGCTTTGGCTGCGAAGGGCAAAAGCGACGTCTTGGTTCAATATTTAGCATCGCTACAATCGTTTGCCGAGACGCCAAATAATTATTCGGCGTCAATCACAAAGCCCATTATTATTCCGATGTGTGAAGGCCTAATAGCATTCGAGCAAAGTAACTTCGAGCTTGCGGTTGAGCGTTTGTGGCCGTTACGAGAGCAATGGACGGCAATCGGGGGCAGCCACGCGCAGCGCGACGTCTTTACTCAAGTGTTAATCGGGGCGGCGATTGGAGCGAAGAAATACAACTATGCGCAATCGCTGCTATCCCAAAGACTGACCTTGCGGCCGCAAAGTTTTGGCGGGTGGACGAAATACGCTGAAGTGCTCAGTGCGCTCGGCTGCACACAAGACGCACAGCGCGCTTCGCTACGTGCGCAGACTATTCAATAAGGCGTCGAATTTATGTATTACGGATTAACTGATGAGCAATTAGAACTCCAGGCGCGCGCACGCGAATTGGCAATTCAGGTTATCTCGCCGCGCGCGGCCGACATCGATCGCAGTGAACAATACCCATGGGATAACGTTGAAGCATTGAACGCCGCGGGATTCATGGGTATGACGATCCCAAAGGCCTACGGTGGCGCAGGGTTGAGTTATCTTGACGCCGCGATCGTGATCGAAGAAATGGCAAAAGTATGCGGTGTAACCGGGCGAATTAGCGTCGAGGCCAATATGGGCGCGATCTCGGCTGTCATGCAATACGGCTCGGAAGAGCAGCGTCAACTAGCCGCTGGATTGGTTCTCGATGGCGACAAACCTGCGATTTGTATTACGGAGCCGGATGCCGGTAGTGCGGCAAGCGAAATGACTACTCGAGCCGATAAACGCGGTAGCAGGTACATTCTAAACGGCAAAAAACATTGGATTACGGGTGGCGGTGTCTCCCGGTTCCATTTGATATTCGCCCGCGTGTTTGACGAATCCGGCATTGATTGTGGAATCGGCGGATTCATCGCAATACGGGGCGAAAGTGAAGGCCTAGTGACCGGCGAACGAGAACCCACCATGGGTTTGCGCGGTATTCCTGAGACCGAGATACTAATCACGGACTTAGAGATAGACGAGTCACGTGTCTTGATGCCACCCTCCGGATTTAAGCGTGGCTTTGCTGATCTAATGAACGCCTACAATGCGCAGCGTGTTGGTGCGGCAACGGTCGCTCTCGGGCTCGCCGCCGGGGCCTACGAGCGCGCGCGACTATTCACTCTGGAACGCGAGCAATTCGGTCGGCCGATCGCTGAATTCCAGGGTCTGCAGTGGATGCTTGCTGACATGAGCACGCAACTCGAGGCCGCGCGTCTAATGATCTATAGCGCGGCTCGCTCCCGCGGAGCCAATAATTCTTCGTTTCCGGATGCGAATGCCGCGGCGCAGGCGAAATTGTTTGCCTCAGAGATGGCCATCAAGGTGACTAACGACGCTTTGCAACTATTTGGAGCTAAGGGTTATTCACGCAATACACCGCTCGAACGAATAGTTCGCGACGCTCGGATGTTTACGATAGGCGGCGGTACGGCGCAAATTCTACGTACCGTGATCGCGACGCGAATTTTAGAGCGAAAATTCCCCCAGACTCGAGACGGGTATGTCAAAGATCCCAATCCGAAAAATCAACCGGGCGCGGAGCTGAAGGCTGTCTGATCTGATCCAATTTAGGGTCTTGGCTATCGAGCGCTAGCTGCAACTCTGAAGCTGGCAAATTTACGAATAACAATTTTTAGCCCTGGCGACTCAAACATGATAAATCAAGACAATCCATTCAGCTGGGATGATCCGTTTCTCTTAGCCTCTGAGCTAACGGATGAAGAAAGACTTGTCCAGCAAACGGCGCAGCGCTATGCGCAGGAAAAATTATTGCCTCGAGTCGTCGAGAATTTCAGGAATGAAACTTTCGATCGCGAAATTTTTCGGGAACTTGGTTCACTCGGGTTGCTGGGCCTGACGTTGCCGGAAAAATATGGCTGTGCCGGATTGGGTTATGTCAGTTATGGATTAGTTGCACGCGAAATTGAGAAAATAGATTCGGGTTATCGATCGGCAGCAAGCGTTCAGTCGTCTCTGGTTATGCGGCCTATATATGCATATGGTGATGAATCGCAACGCGAAAAATTTTTACCGAAATTGGCGAGCGGCGAGTGGGTCGGTTGTTTTGGTCTCACGGAACCGGACCATGGCTCCGACGCGGGGTCGATGAAATCTCGCGCGAAGCGAGTGACCGGCGGTTATGAACTGAATGGCAATAAGACGTGGATTTCGAATTCGCCGATCGCCGACGTATTTGTTGTCTGGGCAAAGGACGAACAAGACGTGATTCGCGGATTCATTGTTGAGCGCGGCATGGCAGGGCTTTCGACGCCGAAAATCGAGGGCAAGTTCTCGATGCGCGCATCCACCACAGGGGAAATCGTGATGGAAGGCGTATTCGTGCCCGAGGAAAATAAGCTGCCAAATGCCCGTGGTTTGAGCGGTCCGTTCGGCTGTCTTAATAGTGCACGATTCGGAATTTCGTGGGGGGCGATGGGCGCAGCAGAATCGTGTTGGCACGCGGCGCGCAATTATACTGTCGAGCGATCTCAATTTGGTCGTCCATTAGCGGCGAATCAGCTTGTTCAAAAGAAGCTGGCGGATATGCAAACGGAAATTGCGCTCGGCTTAAACGCATCCTTAAGAGTGGGGCGATTGATTGAACGCGGGGAGGCAGCAAGTGAAATGATTTCCCTGATAAAACGAAACAACGCCGGCAAGGCACTGGAGATCGCGCGCACCGCACGCGATATGCACGGCGGAAACGGAATCTCCGACGAGTTTCATGTCATCCGTCATATGCTAAATCTGGAATCTGTTAATACATACGAAGGTACGCACGATATCCATGCCTTGATATTGGGGCGCTCGCAAACTGGAATTCAGGCATTTACGGGCGGCTAAGTTCTATATAGAACTTAGCCGCCATTGAGAATTTAAGGGGATTCGGCGAGAGAACCTAACGACTCGCCAACCCGCACGACATCACCGTGTTGTAGTCGTGTTTCCCACGCAACGCTGCGCGGCTGCGTGAGCAATATGATTGTAGAGCCCATATTAAATCGGCCTAGCTCTGCGCCGCGATCGAATACTGTATCATTCCGGCAAGCGACCGAAATTGGCTGTGGACTTTTCGTGGCTTGCGCTGCGGCGTGAGTGAGATCACAACAGTTCAACTCGATTGAAGAGACCAGCATCGCGCCGACAAAAATTACCGCAATCGAGCCGGCTGCGGAATCTAACTCGACAATAACGCGTTCGTTTCGAGCAAATAGATTCTCTACACATCTGGCAGTTCGGTTATTGACAGAGAACAGGCTGCCGGGAACGTAGCTAACTGTCTTGACGGTACCAGTAACGGGCGAGTGAACTCGGTGATAATTATGCGGCGCAAGATAAATCGTCGCAAAAGCACCATCAGTAAATTTTTCGACGAGGTGTTCGTCGCCCGCAAGCAGCGCGGACAGCGAATAGTAACGTCCCTTTGCTTGAAACAGGTTTTCACCCTTTATCTCGCCAAGCTGACTGATTGTTCCGTCGGCCGGGCAGACGATGGCGTCTGCGTTCGGCGAAATCGGTCGGCTACTAGGCAGTAATTTTCGAGTGAAAAAATCGTTGAACGAATCGTAATCGTCAACATTGGCAGTGGCTGCTTCGTTTAGATCAACCGTATATTTAGATTGAAAGGCACTGATAAGAAAGCGTTTAATTTTTTCATTTCGCGAGCGAGAAACTTTCCAAACTAGCTGGGACAGGGTGCGTTTAGGGGCAATGAATTGAGGAAACGTCAGTATGCGATCGACTAGGTCCATCGTAGGTCACTTATCATAGCTCGGTTATTTGTCCCTTAGGACTTTGAAGTCCGCTCGGGTTGAGGTGCCATCGGCGCAAACGAACTCGATTTCGACAATCTCTGTCGATTGAATCGGTGCGGTCGGACCGACCAACATTAAATGGGCGCCGTTAGGGGCGAAATTAACCGTTTCGGCTGGAGCGATCGCTAAGGAATTGAGATGTTGCATTGTGGCGCGGCCATTCTCGATGCTTGTTTTATGCATCGCAAGGCTCGCGCAGCAACTACTCTTTATGCTCGTTATTGTGTGCTCCTTAGAACCAGTATTTATTGCGTTGAAGTACCCGGCGGCAACATTACTCATTGGCGGCGGTTCTCTTATCCAGGCATCCGTAATGTCGATGCTAGGGCATGAGAGCGCGCCTAACGGAAATAAAGCGCCGAGCATTAGGGTTATTCGAAGTCCGCTTAAAATCACGAAGTGGTCTCCATTATAAATTCGATCATGCGCTTTAGCCGCGCTTTTATGTCGCCGACTTCATGGGGCGGCGAAAATAGTCCGACGAAATGAGAGCTCGGTGCTACGAGTAAGACCGAGGCGGAGTGATCCATCGCGTATCCCGGTATGCCTGCGCTATTCACTTTCATAAATAAGGCGCCAAATTGACCGGCGAAACTATTTAATTCGTCCTCGTTTCCGGTGACACCGACAAATGAGGGGTCGAAGTAACTGACATAGTTCGTTAGCGTCTCATCGTTATCTCGCTCTGGGTCGACGGACACGAATACAATTTGCAAATCTTGCTTTAAATCCGAGTCGGACCCCCACTGTTGGTATAGCTGTCTCAATGTGCTCATTGTGGTGGGGCAGATGTCCGGACAATTCGTGAATCCGAAAAATATCAGGGTCCAACGGTGGGCGAAATTAGCCTCGGTAAATTCCGATCCGGTACTCGTGCGTAGCTTAAACGGGCTAATGAACGGCGGATTTGGCGATAAGAGCCCTGGAATATCGACACTGGGAATTTCGTTCTGCCGGATGATAGAAAACAAGATGCCGGCCGCAAAAGCAGCAGCCACCACCAACCCAGATACTAAATATTTGTACCGCATGTGCTAGTTCGAATGTAAACCGTCTAATTGCCGAGACATTTTCGAAACCAATATCATTAAGGAGAACTGGTGGAGATTAAAATCGTCAGTTGAATTGTCGCTGCGAGCGATGAATGTAAATTCCATGAAACCGTGTCCGTCAGGATAACCAAGGGTTCGCCCGCAGAGTTCATCACAACCCCGGTTGGACCGTCGACTTGCATTTGTCCCTCGCGACCTGGACTATAGCAACAACGGCCGTTGTGAGGTGAATTTGGCCGAAAATTTTCTGTTCGATCCACATAAAGTATCTTTAAAGTCGGTGAACCTAGGTTGATTTATTTATGAGTTCGTCAATGCCGGATAAGTTAGGCAAATACGAGATAATCAAAGAGGTCGGTCGCGGCAGTATGGGTGCGGTATATCAAGCTTACGATCCGTACATAGACCGTTCGGTTGCGGTGAAAGTCGCGCTTTCTGACGCGCTAAACGACAAGACTTCGGGCGAACGATTTCGCAAGATGTTTTTCAATGAAGCACATACAGCCGGCATGCTGCGACACCCAAACATTCTCGACATATTTGATGCCGGGGTTGACGACGATCGCTGTTACATCGTTATGGAGTTGGTCGAAGAAGGACGAACGTTAAAAGAATATTGTCGGGCGGAAAACTTACTGTCGGTTAACGATGCCGCGGAGATAGTATTCAGATGCGCACAAGCGCTCGATTACGCGCATAAGCAAGGGGTCATCCATCGCGACATTAAGCCAACCAATATCTTACTGACGAAAGATAATAGCGTGAAACTTGCGGACTTCAGCATTGCGCATATTGCACGTACCGATATGACTCAAACGATGCCAATGGGTTTTGTGGGATCGCCACGCTATATGTCTCCGGAGCAAGTTCAAGAAGATACGATCACCAATCAAACGGACCTGTTCTCCCTCGGTATCGTGGCGTATGAATTGTTCACGGGAAACCATCCGTTTGGTGGAGAGAGCTTTTCGAGTCTGATCCACAAAGTTATCAACGAACCGCCGTTTCCGATGAAAAATTTTCAGAGTTCGACGCCGGACGTCCTGCAAAAAGTCGTATTCAAGGCGCTCGAAAAGTCGCCAGAACGTCGATATCGCTCCGGGCTTGATTTTGCTTCAGAGTTGAGCGCTTTGTTTTCGCACTTAGATCGTCCGCAGACTGACGTCTCGTTTCAAACTAAGTTTGACTATGTGCGGGAACTGGCTTTCTTTCGCGGATTTCCTGATTCCGAAATTTGGGAGATCATCCGCGCCAGTATTTGGCAGAAAGCCGACCTCGATGAGATCATCGTCTCAGAAGGGGATGTCGACGATTCGTTTTTCATTATCACGGCGGGCCGAGTACAAGTTTCTAAGGGCGGTGAAGTACTGCAAGAACTCACTGAAGGCGATTGCTTCGGAGAAATGGGCTACCTGAGTAAAACCCAACGTACCGCAACGATCACGGCGACTGTTCCGGTCTCGCTGATGAAAGTTAACTCAACTCTAATCGAGCAGGTCACGTCCGAGTGCCAGTTGAGGTTTTATAAGGTGTTCTTGCGTGTGCTGATCGATCGCTTACGAAAAACCACCGACATGGTGGTCGAAGGCCGCGCCAGGCGCCAATAATGGCATCGTTTTTGGACGGGTCATTAGCTATCGGATACTTAGGTGTTGTTGAATAAACCTTCAAAGCACGAGTGGTTAAGAAATTCCGGCGGAGGATCGAGTGCTCCTCAACGGGCTTGTTTACGCACGTATGGATGCCGTGTTTTGAGGCTCAGTTGCGACCGCTAAGCGTAGGCGTCAACAAGTGCATGCCGGCGCCCGCAATATCCGAATGACGGTCTTGTACATGGCAGCGAAGATCTTGATACGGATGGACGTCAGTCATTAGCTATCTACATAACGTTGTGCCCATAAACGGCTAGGCGGTGGGAAGTTTTTCAATTACCATGGGGCGAAAGGTCGGCGCGATGAATGGTCTGCGCGCAGCGCAATTTCATCCCCGAGTAACGCCCAGACGGTCAACCTTAGCGATTTAAATAATGAGCGATGAGTGCCCTAAAAGCCTAGGAAAGTATCAGGTCATTGAAGAAATCGATCGTGGCAGTATGGGGACAGTTTACCTCGGCCATGATCCCTATATCGACCGTTCAGTTGCGATCAAAGTAGCTCACGCCGAGCAACTGAGAGATGAAGAATCTGGTGACCGTTACCGCAAAATGTTTTTCAACGAGGCACATACGGCCGGACGCCTTACGCATCCAAATATTATTGGAATTTACGATGCCGGCGTAGACGAAGATGCGTGCTACATCGTGATGGAATACATCAAGGGCGGCAAGACCTTGAAGCCCTATACGAAAGCAGATTT
The DNA here is from genome assembly GCA_047611905.1 of Gammaproteobacteria bacterium. Classification (GTDB taxonomy): domain Bacteria; phylum Pseudomonadota; class Gammaproteobacteria; genus UBA11873. Next base: position 19,260 of record JBLFWZ010000015.1, read on the forward strand.
ACTGCTGCCAATCGAGAAAGTCGTCGAAATTGTATTCAAATGCGCCAAGGCACTCGACTATGCGCACAAGCAAGGCGTAATACACCGAGATATAAAACCAACGAATATCCTGGTCACCGAAGAGATGGATGTGAAGATTGGCGACTTCAGCATTGCACATATTACCAAGATGGACTCGACAGCGACGATGCCGATGGGGCTGGTCGGTTCCCCGCGGTATATGTCTCCGGAGCAAGTCAACGAGGACTTCATTACCAATCAAACAGATTTGTTTTCTCTCGGCATCGTTATGTATGAGCTGTTTACCGGGAAGCACCCTTTTGCTGCCGATAACTTCTCGCGCCTAGTGCAGAAAATTCTGCACGAAGAGCCACCGGCGGTTTCCGAGTTTCGCAGCGATCTTGGCGATGACCTTGCAGGAATTGTAAAAAAGGCCATGTCAAAGGTGCGCGAAGAGCGTTACCAAATGGGTCTCGATTTAGCATCCGATCTCAGCCGGGCGTTCGACTCTCTGCTGCTTCGTCCCGAGGAAAACATTACCGAGCAGGAGCAGTTCGCTTCAATCAAGAAACTCGATTTTTTCGACGGATTCCCCGACGCAGAAGTTTGGGAAATTGTTCGCGCTGGGAAGTGGCAGGATTATCGAGACGGAAACGAAATTATCGTCGAAGGGGACTTGGACGATTCGTTCTACATAATCGTTCACGGCAAGGTGTCTGTACGCAAGATGAGCAAGGATCTCAGAACGCTGCTCGCCGGAGACTGTTTTGGCGAGATGGGTTATCTAGCGAAAACGAAGCGAACGGCGACAATTGTGGCTCATGGCGACACCTCCATCTTGAAAGTAAATTCGACAGTCATAAGCCAAGTGTCATTAAATTGCCAAGTGCGATTTTTAAAAGTTTTTCTGCGTACACTCATTCAACGACTTTCAGCAACTACTGAGAAAGTATCTCAAGAAAACTAACACTCTATGCACTACGAAGATACGCATAGGACCTCAACGTCAATCGCAAAACTCCTCTTCGCATTCGCGATTTGCGCATCGCTTGGCGCGCCGAACGCCACAATGGCGCTGATGTTGGAACACCTCAAACTTCCGCCTGGGTTCTCAGTCTCAATTTTTGCCTCGGGCATCCCCAATGCGCGGCAAATGGCTAAAGGCGATCGCGTCGCGCTATTCGTCGGATCGCGCAGAGCGGGGACTGTTTACGCAGTTCTCGATTCCGACGACGATGATCGCGCCGATCGCGTTGTCGTTATCGCGCGTAACTTGTATATGCCCAGTGGCGTCGCGTACCGAAACGGGACGCTTTATGTCGCGGAAGTTAATCGAATTATTGCATTCGACGACATCGAGCAGAATCTCGATGCGCCACATGAACCACGCGTCGTCTACGAGCAGCTTCCAGACGACAGCCATCATGGTTGGAAATTTATCGATTTCGGAAGCGACGGTAAACTCTATTTCGCAGTCGGTGCACCGTGTAACGTGTGTTCGGTTGACGACCCCTATGGAACAATTCAGCGTCTAGATATTAGTAACGCAACCACTGAAGTCGTAGCACGGGGTGTTCGCAACACTGTCGGATTCGCTTGGCATCCGGTTACTGATCAGTTGTGGTTCACCGACAATGGGCGCGACATGATGGGCGACGACACGCCGCCCGGAGAGATCAACCGAATTACCGAATTTGGCCAACATTTCGGATTCCCTTTCGTCCATGGCGTGTCGATACGCGATCCGGAATTTGGCCAGCAAGCATCGCTAAATGACTTTACTAAGCCTGCCTTTGCGCTTGGCGCGCATGTTGCGCCACTCGGACCACTGTTCTACGTTGGCAGTCAATTTCCCAAACAATACCAGGGCAATTTATTCGTCGCAGAACACGGCTCGTGGAATCGCTCGCGCAAAAGCGGCTATCGAATTATGCGGGCGCAATTTGATGCGCAAGGTAATATCGCCAGCTACGAGCCATTTTTGACTGGCTGGTTACTGGGTGAAGCGCATTGGGGACGACCCGTCGCTATGCTCGAGTGGTCGGACGGCAGCATGCTTGTTTCGGACGACCACGCTGGTGTCATTTATCGAATCAGTTACCAGCCCTAATTTGATGAAGCTTAATCAATCCGAAAGCTGATGGCGCCCCGAGCAGGAATCGAACCTGCGACCTATCGCTTAGGAGGCGATCGCTCTATCCACTGAGCTACCGAGGCGTTGGACGAATCTTAGCAGACCGCGAGACCAGTTTACGCGAATCGAGCGCGGTGCCCAAAAATCCAGGTAGCTAAAATCGAGGCGTCTAGCAGCAAGCCCACTGACGAGGACTGCGCGGGACCGCGGCGCTGCTCGGTGTGCCGGCCAGTTACACCGACAATCATGCCGCCCCGCGTGCCAGCCTATTGCCCACTCAAATTGATTGCGGGAATCGGCGTGCGGCGTGAGTATAGGCCGTATTGAACGTCGAGACCGTCAAGATTCGCGCGCGGTCGTGTCGAGGCTGGATTATCCTGATGGCGAAGGTAATATATCGCCACGATGTCCGAAAAATACCAATCTGAAACCATTGACATTCGTCTGGCGAAACCAAGCCACGGGGAACGCATGGCAGACATGTCGAAACGTTTAATCGAGGCGGGCCTGCCTTGGTGGTGCTGGACACCGAAGAGAATTGCCAAAGTTATCCGTGCGCCAGACACTGTTGCTATCGTCGCAGTGGTTGGGAAACGCTTAGTTGGTTTCGCTGTGATGCATTTTGGTGACGAGCACGCGCATTTAAATTTGCTAGCGGTTGAGCCGCCATTCCGCAGAAGATGTGTCGGCCGTGAGTTACTTCAGTGGTTAGAGGAATCTTGCACGGTGGCGGGGATCCTCAGCGTGTCGCTCGAGGTGCGCGCGAATAATGCGACGGCGATCCGGTTTTACGAATCGCTTGGATATAAAAAAGGCGAGCGCATTGCGCGCTATTACTGTGGAACAGAAGCCGCACAACGAATGACCCATCAATTGGGTCGAGAGGTCTCTTAATTCCGCGACCCGCTATTTGCTTTAGCCCACGTGTCACGCAAAGTCACGATACGGTTGAACACAGGAGTCGACGGCCGATGGTCGATCGAATCGGCGCAAAAATAGCCGAGCCGTTCGAATTGACAGCGGCTTTCAGGCAGCACGCTTACGAGGGCCGGCTCAACCATTGCGTCGGTAATGATTTCTACTGAATTCGGATTTAAGTGGTCTAGAAAATCATCTTCGCTTGAAGGGTTCGGAACCTGGAAAAGCCGGTCGTATAAACGTACTTCAGCGCGTTCACCATGGACGGCAGATACCCAGTGTATAGTCCCCTTTACCTTACGCCCGTCGGGCGCATTTCCGCCACGAGAGTCAGGGTCGTAGGTGCAATAGACTGTCGTCACTTCGCCAGACGTAGGGTCGTGTTCGACTCTTGTACACGTCACTAGGTACGCGTAGCGCAAGCGGACTTCTTTCCCTGGAGCGAGGCGAAAGAATCCTTTAGTAGGCTCTTCCATAAAGTCGTCGCGCTCGATAAAAATTTCCCGAGAAAACACGATAGTGCGACTTCCGAAAGACTCATCTTTCGGATGATTCGCCGCATTAAGCTGGTCGTCGGAATTCGCGGGGTAATTTTCGATGACGACTTTAAGCGGTCGAACGACGGCCATGGCCCGGGGAGCCGAATTATCTAAGTGTTCGCGAACGCAGTTTTCGAGCACTGCAACATCAATCAACGTTTGTTTTTTTGTGACGCCTACCCGTTCACAAAACTCTCGAATCGCCTCTGGTGTGTAGCCCCGGCGGCGAAGTCCTTTTAGGGTCGGTAAGCGGGGATCGTCCCATCCGCTGACGAGGCCATTTTCAACTAGCGTACTCAGCCGTCTTTTACTTGTAATCGTGTAATTAAGCTCGAGTCGCGCGAATTCGATTTGCTGGGGATGGCATGGGACTGGCAGCGCATTTAATACCCAATCATATAACGGTCTGTGATCTTCAAACTCTAAGGTACATAGAGAATGCGTTATGCCCTCGAGCGCGTCTGACACGCAATGCGTGTAGTCGTACATGGGATAGATTTTCCATTTATCGCCGGTTCGATGATGGGCTGTATTTCTGATCCGATAGAGCACCGGGTCGCGCAAATTAACGTTCGGTGAAGCCATATCAATTTTTGCACGTAGAACGTGTTTGCCATCATCGAATTCGCCGGCCGCCATTGCGCGGAATAACTTGAGGTTTTCGTCGATCGCCCGGTCACGATAGGGACTCGCCCGGCCGGCTTCGGTGAGCGTGCCGCGAAACTCTCGCATCTCGGCTGCCGATAAGCTGTCGACATAGGCCTTATCAGATTCAATTAGGTTGACTGCGTAGTCGTATAATTGCTGAAAATAGTCAGAAGCATGATAAATCTTTTGGCCCCAATCAAAACCAAGCCAGCGTACGTCCTGCTCAATCGCGTCCTCAAACTCCTCGCTCTCTTTGTCGGGATTGGTATCGTCGAAGCGCAGATTGCATTTTCCGTGAAAGCCCACGGCGGTCCCGAAATTCAAGCAAATCGATTTGGCGTGCCCAATGTGTAGGTGCCCATTGGGTTCAGGCGGGAATCGCGTCGCCAGTTGCCGGTTGAGGCGATTTTCGTTTAAATCGGACTCAACGATTGAGCGAATAAAATTAGCCGGAGCAGGGGGCGTTTTCTTTTCCATTATGGAGCACAATTTTCGTTATGGGGTTTCTGCGTCACCGACGTTCGGAGAATCTAAAGCTCGCCCGACGAGTCTTTACGCATCAATGTTCGAGGTGTCGTGTTTTGACTGGCCGAGGAGTTTATACGTTTTGAAACCCGCATAGGTCGCCGCCGCTCGTCGGCCGCGATATTACCTCGTTATCGGATATGTTGCATTACTTAACTAGTTGACCTTAAACAGAATACGCTAAACTAGAACGGAGTTATTAAGATTAAGATGTTACAATTGCGCGGAGGACCAGAGGCCGATGACGGCTATAGTGTGGGATCTGGCGGTCGGGAATTTTAATTTCGGAAATTCGAACCTTGTGCGGCTGAAGACTTGTACCTGAGGTGCGGCTACGCAAAGAGATATCGTTGAGGCAATGAACATTAACGCGAACGATGGTGGAAGCGGCGCGGAACGGCGACGCTACGTCCGCTTGCCCATCAAGTTGGACGCACTGGTTGCGATCGACGGCCGCCCCCCAATTCCGTGTACCGTTCGCGATTTTTGCGTCGCGGGAATTTTCGTTGGCATATCACAACAGCAGCTTGGCCTAGTACGGACGCAGACGAATGCGACCTTGCATTTCGCCCTAACTGTCGAGGGAATTCAGCAAAATCATCAGCTGTCGTTGACTATATTTCGAATTATAGGCAGCGGCTTTGGATGTGGATTCGAAAACGCCGATCCGAGTGTCATCAACTTCCTTCAAGGCCTCGCACTTAGACTAAATCCCCAGCTGGCTGCGCAAACTCCCGAAGACGTAGCGGCCAGTCAAAGCCGCTTTTCGACGAAATTCCCTGGCGTTCAGAAGCCGCTCGATGACATCGTAAAAACAGCGGCCGAAAAAATGTGCGCGGATTTTCTGCTGGGGGTGGACAAAGCGTTGTTCCTCGCTGCGAGAGACGCAGGTAATAACATTGATGAAGGGCGGTACTTGGACGGCCAAAACGAAATTCGAGGCCGAGCTGAGAGCATTTCCAGCGCGGTACCGACGCTCTTGCGTAAAGGCGTTTCGATCATCAATAGCCCATTATCGCTTGTCGACGACAATTCTGAGGCGCCGAAATTACCTGAATTGTCTCTGATTGATAAGGACGAATTCGAAGAATTCCTGACGCTGTCGCAGCTCGTCTCCGATTTGGAGCCTCGTTTCAAAAAACCTCTGTATGAAATCGAGCGACGATTTTCGGAACTCGCGAATCGCCCGGTGGATGAAAGATCGAATCCACTTGGACCTGCGGTAGTGGGCGGCGTGTTTGCTGAAGAACTTAAGAACCTTCGGTCGGATACCATTGCAATAAACGTGGTTTACCAGAGCTTGCGCAAAGTTCTAGAGCTCAATCTCGACGCCTTGTACAAAGACATCAACGAGCTGATGGTCAAATACGACATCCTACCGACCATTGAGAAGGAAAAATCCAAGTTTAAACGGCCGCTAGGCGCGGAAGCATCGGCACCGAATCCCGGCACTAATCTTGAAGATCCGGCCGGCGACGAAACACCGACGCCACAACCGAACGAGAATTATCCAGGAGCATACGCTGGATATCCGTCGGTTCAGGCGGCGGTGCCGCAGATGCCCGTTGGCGGAAACCCGCATTCACCCAAATACAGTCCGGGCTACGCCGGCGGACAACCAGCCGGTGGTGAATTTAACGTCATTGATCCGGGGGCGCCGGCCACACAGCATCCCCCATCGCAACAGGTAAATGTGCTGCCGGGCTTTCCACCCGTCGGGCAGGCCGGTCGAGTCGGCTATAGTCAATCGAATGTTGCCCAGCCGGGGATGGGTCAACCCGGAATGGCGCAGCCTGGTATGGGTCACGCAGGTGCCTCCGAGCAAGGGCAGCCTTATGCAGATGGACAACAAGGAGGGATAGTACAACCAGGGACCCCTTCACACCCGGGTCAAGTAAGCGCGGGTCCTGCGGGCGCGCAAGGTGGATCGTACGGTGGGCTAGAAGCGACGTTCGGTGGTTTCGGTGCTGGCCCAGAGATTTACGTTCCGCCGTCGCTTCAGCAAGCGTACTCGGCCGCCCAAACGCAAATGGCTTTACGGCGCAATTTGCTTCCAGAACTGCCGAGCGAAGCGATCGCCATAGGCTCGTCTGCGCCGGCCTATGCGCCGGCACAATTAATCGATGGATTAACTAATCTGCAGCGCTCGATGGTAAATACGCTTGATCCACAAATGCTGGACGTGCACGGCATAAAAGAGCGGATTGTGGAAGCGATTAGTGAGACAGGTGGTGGCGCAGGCGCAGTAGGTGAGACGGAAAGTGACGCCATCGAAGTGATTGCCAATTTATTTGAAGTTTTAATTGAAGACGCACTGCTTACTGACACAGCAAAAGCGCAATTGAAAAAACTGCAGGCGCCGGTGCATAAAACGGCACTAATGGATCCGGCCTTTTTTGAGGCGACGGATCATCCTGTTCGCCAACTTCTGAACCGCGTTTCGATGTTACGTGACAGTAAGACTGATCTAGGCGGAGCACGAAATGCTCAGGTGTCGAAGCTTATCGATCAGATCAACACTGAATTCGCCCGCGATCCAGAGGTGTTGCGGCCGATTGTGTCCGAATTTGATCAAATTCTGCACGAACAGCGCAATGCATTTGATGAAAACGTTGCGGCCGTTGTCGAGGCTAGCGAAGAACAAGATAAGGTATTGAGCGCGCGGCGAGATAAGAATCTAGAAGCGACCGGCAGGGGCTTAAACCAGCAAAACCTTCCAGAAGAATGGAATCGCTGGCTCGACCGCAGTCGACTGCTCGAGGTCGACGAGCGTTTGATCATGAACGCGAACACCAACAAACCCTATTTGGTCACCCTGGCGTGGGTTGGACCAGAATTCAATCCCTTCGTTTTCGTTGATGACAAGGGTGATAAGTCCTCTACCTTGACGTTGCAACAAGTGGCAATGTACTTGCGGCGCGGTACGCTCAAACAGTTGCTCGGTGAAGACGTCAGTGCGGTGGATCGAGCTTTGTTCGGCGTTGTCAATCGGATGCACGGGGAAGTCGAATCGCAAGCGACGCACGATACGCTCACGGATTTCATGAATCGAAAATCCTTCGTGCAATCGATTGAGCGGAACTTGCCGGAAGAGTTGGTCAAATCTTCGAATCCAGTTTTATGTCATATCGTAATCGACAACCTGAAAACGATTAACGATCAGCATGGGGTCGAAGCGGGTGATGCCTTGATTAGCTCTGTTGCCGAAATCCTATGCGACGAGATCGGCCGCCGGAAAGCGATTTTTGGCCGTCTTGCTGGCGGCGAGATTGGCATTTTTTGGTATAAAGGCGGGTTGCAAAACGCATACAAAAAATTACAAGAGTGTTTCAAGCTTTTTGCGGAAGACGCAGTTACCGTTAATGGCGAATTACTGATCCCAGTTGCCTATGCCGGAATCACAGCAATTGAAGACGGCCTAACAACCGCTGAACAGCTCGTAGCCATAGTTTCTGGCGCGTGCACGGTTGCAAAATCGGCGAACGAAAAACCGATTTACGTTGCTGGAAGCGAAAATAAGTATCGCGAGCAGCTCGAGCAAATGGTGGCCTATATCGGTAAGGCGTTTGATCGTGATCGACTGGTGTTGCTTCATCAATCAGTAAAATCGCTAACTGAAGATAACGATCCACCTGCGTTGCATACGCTCGTTACCGCGGAAGATAGAAACGGCAAACTCGTGCCACCAGAGTTTTTTGAGCAAGCGTTAGTCAATTCAGAACGCGCATTCGAAGTGGATCAGTGGCGACTGAAGAAATCATTTCGCTGGATGGCAGACAACACGGACGAGGTTGATAATTATTCTGCGGTGATCGTTCCGCTTTCGCATGCGTCAGTTAGAAGAGATGATTTAGCAAATTTAATAATCACGGAGTTGATGGAGACGGCGGTGCCGCCAGGAAAGATTTTTTTTGAAATCACAGACCGAGATGCCATCGCGAACGTTACAGAGACGGCAGAACTTGTTCGCACACTGAAAGAGTTTGGTTGCCGATTTATTCTTGATGAATTCGGTAGTGGACAAGGTAATTACGATTACGTGAAAGAGCTTGCGGTCGATTTTGTGACGATAGATTCCGGTTTTATCAAAGACGCTGCGCAAAATGCAAAAGATTATGCGATGGCTAAATCAATTAATGAGTTGGTCCATTTTATGGGGAAGAAGACGATCGGCAAACAAGATCCAAGCACTAGCGTCGTGGACATTTTGCGAGAGATTGGCGTCGACTTCGTCTACGATAAGTCCGCAACTCACCGGATCGAAGTGTAGATGGCAGATCTTCCCGCAAAAATTGGGAAGTACGACGTAATCGACGTCTTGGGTAGAGGCTCGATGGGGATCGTATACCGCGGTCACGATGCTTACGTGGACCGGGCTGTAGCGATCAAGTTAGCAACGAATACCGATTCCGATGACGAAGCTGCGAGCATGGCAAAGCGGATGTTCGTCAACGAAGCGCGCTCTGCCGGCCGTCTCGATCATCAAAACGTGCTGAAGGTCTACGAGGCCGGCGAAGAGGCCGGGCAGCCTTATATGGTGATGGAATACATCGACGGGGGCGATACGCTACGTAGCTACTGTAAGCCTGACCATCTTTTGCCGATTCCAACCGTCGTTGAACTAATTCGGCAATCTGCGGCGGCGTTGGATTACGCACACACGCAAGGCGTACTCCATCGCGATATTAAGCCTGCCAATATTATGCTGACGAAAGATGGCGTCGCAAAACTTGGTGATTTCGGCATCGCAAAACGGCTTGGCGTCGACCAAACACAAATTGTCGGATGGTTTGGTTCGCCGCTTTATATGTCTCCTGAGCAGGCACAGGATTCAGATATTTCGTCTCAATCCGACCTCTTTTCCCTGGGTTCAGTTTTCTATGAAATGTTGGTCGGAGTCCCGCCTTTTGCCGCGAAGGGGCTTACCGGTCTAATTCAGAAAGTTTGCCAGGAAGATCCGCAGCCGCTCACGGAGATTCGCGAAGAAATTCCACCACAACTGTGGCAGGTGGTGAGTAAGATGCTGCAGAAACAACTTACGAAGCGTTATAAAACGGGTAGAGAATTAGTAACCGATCTTGAGGCCGTGCTTGAAGTGCTGCAGCACAAAGCATTGGTTTTGACGGATGAGCAAAAACTGGAGCGGATGGCGGACTTAGCATTTTTTGTAAATTTTTCGGCTGCAGAATTGAAGGAAATACTGAAGGTTGCGCGATGGGTTCGATTCGGCGCGAACAGCACAATTTTCATTGAAGAAGATAAAGAGCAAGCTTTTTTCGTGATCGCGGACGGCTCGGTTTCGGTGCGAATTAACGGCGTGCGTATTAGCGAAATCGACAAGGGTGAATGCTTTGGTGAGATGGAGTACTTGTCTGGGACGGGCCGAACGGCGGCAGTGTCCGCCAATCGCGATACGGTGGTGCTAAAAATTGATCGCCCATTCAAAGAGTGGGCGTCCTTGCCATGCCAACTACGCTTGGGTCGAGTTTTTCAAGAAGTGCTAATCGACCGCCTGCAAAAGACGAGTAAAGCGCTCGCTAGGGCGTCTAACTAGACCGTCGATTTTCTTTACCTGTGATGATGTCAGCCATAGCTGTCCTATGCGCTGCGCCGCTAAATTGGGGGCATGCAGGCTGATGTATAACGCGTTCGGGTCACGGAATTTCCTCAATAAGCTGGGGGCGAGCCGCCCAGCAGGCAAATTTGCCCCGTCACTAGATACACCGAGAATACCACCCGTTCGTTTTGATTCCCCCTAGGTCGTCGTTCAAATGCCATGGAGCAAGGTCATGAGACTGAGTTCTCGGCTAATGTTGGATCCTTGAGAGGTAAGTAATTATCGAAGAGTGAGGGAGACTCGGCATTCCATTGCTGACAAGGAACTCATCGAGCGCTAAGGAACGATTGCTAAGCAAGAATAGCTGTATATAATAACAGCTGTATATAGATACAGCAGATTACATCATGGCTATTAAACTTACAGCACGCCAAATTCAAGTTCTTGAACTGATCCGAGATCATATTGCGGAGAGCGGTTTGCCCCCCACCCGTGCAGAAATCGCTCAAACACTGGGGTTTCGTTCGGCCAATGCAGCTGAAGATCATCTGCGAGCTTTGGCGCGCAAAGGCGCCATCGAACTCCTTCCAGGCGCTTCTCGTGGCATCCGACTTGCTGAAGCTTATACCGAAAGTTTAACGCTCCCGGTTGTAGGCCAAGTTGCAGCGGGATCCCCCATTCTCGCCACCGAGCATATAGAAGCCCGGCACCAGGTTGATCCCAATTTATTTAGACCTCGCGCGGATTATCTTCTGAAAGTTAGGGGGTTAAGCATGCGTGACATAGGAATTATGGACGGTGATCTACTTGCCGTGCATGCCACACCTGAGGCCACTAACGGGCAAATCGTTGTTGCAAGACTGGACGATGAGGTCACGGTGAAACGGCTTAAGCGACAAGGTAATCGTGTCTGGCTATTACCGGAGAACTCGGAATTTGAGCCACTTGAGATCGATCTGCGTCATCAGTCGCTAACAATCGAAGGTCTAGGTGTTGGTATTTTAAGAACTCAAACTAAGTAACTTGATGGTGAGAGATTTAGCAAAGAACTTTAAGAATTTAGTTTCGCTATAAGCACTTTCTAACAAGTACTGTCAGCACGATTAAAGAACATAAATAAAAATGTCCCAAGCACAAAATAAGTCCCCTGAATCTCTTGAGCAGCTATTGCGGCATGAAAAAATTTGGCGCGCAGGTGATGCCTCTTTAGCTGCCGGGATCTCCACAAATTTTCCGGTTCTCGATAGCCTCCTGCCCAGTCATGGTTGGCCCCAGGCATCACTAATCGAGATCCTCACGGCCCAAGAAGGAATCGGTTCATTGCGTCTTGTGCTACCTGCAATAGCACAGTTGACCCAAACGCAGTGGGCTATATGGGTTTGTCCTCCGTACGTTCCTTATGCTCCAGCTTTACAGGCAGCAGGAGTGGTGTTGGAAAGACTGTTGATTGTCGAGCCAGATACCAGTGAGCAAGCGGATCTTGATTATGTGCTATGGGTTTTTGAGCAAGCTTTGCGTTTCGTGGATTGTGGTATTGCAATGGCCTGGATTGGCATTGCCCAATATGACCGGTTACGTCGCCTCCAGTTAGCTTGTGAGCAAGGACAAACTTGCGGCGTGATGTTTCGACCAGAATCGTTAGCCATCCAACCATCGCCAGCTGTATTGCGTTTATCACTTACGTCTAATGCAGACAGCACGAGTGTACGTATTCTTAAATCCCAAGGCGGTGTTCGCAACCGTAACTGCCAACTCGTGCTATGACAGCTCGAGCGGCTAAGGTGAAAAAACAATGTTAAACACACAGCTAAAAATAACTCAAACGCAGCAGTCACTTTACGCGCTCGACACTTATAAGCCGTTAGCACGGGGCTTACGTAAGAATGGCTGTGAGGAGGGAAACCAACTATGGTTACATATTCATCTACCGCAATTTTCGTTGGACATACTGACATGCGGGAACCCAAACAAAGAGGCTTGCGTATTAGTTGAAGGGCAGGGCACCAGAGCGAAGATTGTGCAAGCGAATAGCTATGCTACGAGTATTGGAGTACGTCTTGGTATGTCGCTTAGCGCAGCAAAAATTCTTGGCAACCTAACTGTTCTATCGCGCAATGAACGGGCCGAAAGTCTCACACTCGAGCGGCTATGCGCATGGGCATATCAATTTACACCGGTCATTAGTGCAACGGCTCCAGATGGCCTATTACTAGAAATAAAAAGCAGCCTAAAGCTCTTTGGTGGTATTGAAGGATTATTGGGACAGGTGCGTCGAGGGCTACGTGATTTGGGTCATAAGGCCGTTATTGCAGTTGCCCCAACACCTGCGGCTGCCACGGTGCTGGCCCGTGCGGAACAGCAATGTGTGATTCTTTCAGAACAAGAGTTATCGAGGGCTCTTGGTCCATTACCACTAGAGGCCTTACGTCTAGAACCAAAACAATTAGCTGTCCTAAAGAGCATTGGCGCTCGTTTGATCGAAGATTGTTTGCGGCTACCGCGTGGTGGGCTAGGAAGACGTACCGCACCTAAGTTGATCGAAAATTTTTCACAATTACTCGGTCAATCACCAGATCCGAGGCAGCGATTCACATTACCCAAACTGTTTCAAAGTCGAATCGAAATACCTTGGGAGACGAGCAATGCGCAATCTTTAGGTATTGCCGGCGGACGTCTATTACATGAATTAGCCGGTTATCTGCGTGGTTGTTCCGCGGTAACGAGACGTTTGAGGTGGTCGTTAAATTATACGGCGGGTCACTCGAGCCACTTCCAACTAGAACTAGCTCAGCCAAGTCGGGATCATGATCATTTTGCTTTATTGCTACGCGAGCGATTGAGCCGCATTCAACTTGAGGGCAAAGTCAAAGGTATGGCTTTATATGTGGACGACGTAAGCCCTGAACAGATCGTTGCCGAAAGAGATTTATTTACACAACAGCTAGTCGCAGGAGACGAAGATTGGCCCAGTTTTTTGGACCGACTACGCGCACGTTTAGGCGAGAAAGCCGTGAAGGGCTTGCAACGGGTTGCCGATCATCGGCCAGAATGTGCTTGGCGATGGTCGGACATCCCGTCAAACCCCAATCCATCATCGCATGTTGCTGGATCGTCAGCCAAGGCTCCGGCAAGACCGTTGTGGCTGATGCGTCATCCAATACGCCTGCGCAAAGAAAAAGGACATCTAGATATTAACGGGCCGCTACGTTTTGTCGAAGAACGAGAACGGATTGAAACAGGCTGGTGGGATGGTAAACCTGTCGGAAGGGATTATTTCGTTGCCGCCAATCCTTGCGGTGCGCGGTTATGGATTTACCGCGAACTTTCAGGCGATAAGGATTGGTATCTGCACGGAATATTTGAGTAAATCAGAGCGCTCGCGCGCTTAGGTTCTTCAGCATCGCTTAGGCTGAACGACGTGCCGCTAAAATTTCGGCACCTTCTGGACCACAGCGTTCGTGGTGGGGCTTGCCTGCGTCCAAGGCAAACGAATCACCCGCGCGACACGTTACCGTTCCATTTGCAGTAATGACGTTAAATTCACCCGCTAGAATAAGCGCCAATACCGAAAAATCGTGAACATGCTCTTCGTTTGTGAAATTACTGCATCTAGCGACCATATCAGGCTCGTCGAAACCCTGGTCCTTACACTGCTCGCGAAAAGTTGCTTCGTCCATCATGTACTCCTGATTAAAACGCTACCCATCGATTGATTCTCGGTTACGTAGATGACCAAATCAATGGCAAATGAAATCTCTTGAAAACTGCGCCTACAACCAACCACGCGTAACCGAGCTTAAGCCATCATCCACAAACAACTCGACACGTTGGCCATCAATCGTGCAAGGTCAAAACAACCCCTATGAGCTAACGATACTTCAACTATACAATCTAACTAGCAAACGTGAATAGCGACAGGGCACATGATAAATCGCGAAAAATTACGCAGGATCTGGATCTTACAAACTAAGCAGCAGCAGGTTAAAAAAATGAATTCAACAAAATGCGTATAGGACTTTGCATTCGAGGATTTACTCGAGTTCTCGAGATCCTCAAACAAGAGTTGCCACACGACGAAGTCTACGAATGCGACGCCGATGAAGTGATCGCATTAGCCCCGGAAACAGATGTATTTTTGCCAACCGTAGCGCCGATTCCGGCAGCGGCATTCGCAGCCCCGCGCCTGAAATTAGTGCAGCAGTACGGGGTCGGCCTAGATAGCGTAGATATTCCCGCCGCAACGGCATCCGGCGTGCTAGTGGCGAACGTTCCTAGCGTTGGTACTGGAAACGCCGAATCAGTTGCAGAACTTGCTATCGCACATATGCTCATGTTGTCTCGTCACATGCCATTGGCATTTACACGATTTAAGGAACGTAAGGTCGGTGGCCCACTTGGAAATTGCATTTGGCAAAGCACTGTTGCGATTGTCGGATACGGCGGTATCGGTGAGGAGATCGCACGTCGTCTAGCCGGTTTTGGTGTAAAAATTATTGCGATTTCCCGTTCCGGACCGACCGGATCTAGGCAGCGCGATCCGAGCGTGTCGATTGATTTGCACGTCAGTGCAAGAGAGATGCACGATGTAATCGGTGAAGCGGACTACGTCATTGTCGCAGCACCTGCGAGCCCTGAGAATATCGGTTTAGTCGACAGCGGGCTTATCGCAAGAATGAAGCGCGGTACCTACATTGTGAATATCGCGCGTGGGCCTGTGATCGACTACGACGCGCTGCTTGCCGCTCTGCGAGAAGGGCACGTCGCAGGTGCTGGCCTCGACGTATTTTGGAGCGAACCATTCAATCCAAATGATGGCCTATTAAATGAAAACGTCATCGCAACCCCGCACGTGGGCGGCAATACTGCACGCAGCTTATTGGGTATTGGCCAAGCGGTCGCCGAGAACGTAGAGAGAATTCGCCGTGGTGAACCACCCTTATGCTGGGTAAACCCAGGTGCCGGACAACGTAGAATCGCGGGTTAATTCGACTTGAATTTGCGCTGATGGGCTAACCATTGGGTCGCAAGGGCACCGGGTTGCCAACCCAGGGTCTCGATAAAGGTGAGTCTTCGGGCTCGGCAGCAGCTGTCTTAGAAACGGCAAATCTGCAGAACAGCTATGCGACGCAGGGAGTATATTCCAATCCATAAATGAGTCTGGAGAGCGGTAGTTTGAAGATCCTGTTATGCGGTTTTCAGCGACTGTCCATGAATGGTATTGAAGAGTTTACGGCGTGCCTTTTGTAGTTCCCTGTGTGTCAACCTGAGCCCATACACTGAGTGTGTGAGATAAGATATTTTTCAGGGCGCATAAACAGGACACAAGAAGATGCCAAAACCGAGCACCGCATTACCCGATCCACAGGTTATACCGATTGCAGCGTTAGAGAAACGAACGCGCCGCCAGTTCACGACCGAATATAAGTTACGGATCTTATCCGAAGCCGATGCCTGTCAACGAGGTGAACTTGGGGCGATGTTGCGTCGAGAACATCTCTACGGTGGCCAGCTGCGACAGTGGCGGCTTGGTTTTGCGCAGCATGGTGTTGAGGGCCTGAGTAAATCATTACCCGGGCCGGCTTCGCGTACGACGCCAGAGCAACGCAAGATAGCGCAGTTAGAGAAAGATAACGCACGATTAAATCGTAAGTTACAAATCGCGGAGGACTGTTTGGATCTGCAAAAAAAAGTCTTGGCGATGCTCGAACTCACGAACACCGAGAACGATGCATGAAGCAAGTCATCGACAAGCAAGCACAGCGTGTGCCGTTAGCTCAGGCGTGCCGCGCGTTGGGGCTCAATCGCGGCAGCGTGTATGCACGCCGCAAACGCCTTGAACACCCCGAGCGTAAGCGATTAAACGGCGCCGTTGTATCGGTGGCTGAATAGCGGCCTCAGGATTGTGTTCCCTTAGAGAACAGGAACGCACGATGAAAAAGACAGAGCACGGTGGTGGCGCGATGCGGCGCACGCGGAGGCAGTGGTCAGCCTTGATCGAGCAGTACGCACAGAGCGCGCAAACACAGACGGCGTTTTGCGCGTCACGTGGTCTGCCCATCTCGAGTTTCACCAGCGCGCTGCGCCGCGCCCGCGAAAGCGGCGAGGATATTACAAACGCGAATGCGTTTGTTCCAGTACTCGTGGACAGTATGGTGCAGTCGACGCCGCCATCAGCGTGGGATGTAGAGCTGACATTGGGCGCGGGGATCGTGCTGCGTATTCGGGCGAGTGATGTGGACTCCCGACGCTGCGTTGAAGGTGTGGCTGTATCGTCGCGCGACGGATATGCGTAAATCCTACGATGGGTTGATCGCATTGGTCAAACAACAACTACATGATGAGCCATTAAACGGTTCGTTGTACGTCTTTGTCAATCGACGTCGCACGCAGATCAAGTGTTTATATTTTGAAGGTGACGGCTATTGTTTGTGGAGCAAACGTTTGGAGCAAGGTCAGTTCCGAGTGAGCTTTTCGGCAATTGCTCCTGCATTGCCCTATCTTCCGCCATCCATGGCGGTCGGATGGTATCGATAAAGCACGCGTGGAGTTGAGCACATTGAAGCTGTTGATTGACGGCATTGATGTGGAGTCATTGCGGCGATTTAAACGCTATAAATAGAGTCCGTTGGTGGACAATCGCGTACAATAAGCGCCATGAAGACGGCCACTTTGAACATCAAAACCGAGCGCGATAAAGTGTTCGCGCTTGAACAAAAAGTGCAATCTTTAGAGCATCAACTCGACTGGTTTAAACGTCAACTGTTTGGCCGAAAATCGGAAAAGCGCCTCGTTGAACCGAACCCGGATCAACCGTTGCTTGATGGCTTCGAAGTCGAGACGCCCGTGCGCGTTGAACCGGACAAGCAGACTCTCACCTACACGCGCACCAAGCAACGCGGCAATGACTGCGCCACGGATGTAGGCCTTCGCTTTGATGACACGGTGCCGAAGAAAACCATTCATTG
>JBLFWZ010000016.1:0-35040 GCA_047611905.1 Gammaproteobacteria bacterium
CGCGGCCCAAGAAGCGACCGCAAGGACAGCGCGCAAGCTTTTTCCGTTAGTGGATGCAGCGAATGACCAGCCTACGGCGGATCTGTTGACGCAACGTTTAGACGTGCACGAAAAGACCGCATGGATGCTACGCAGCTTGCTCGACGAATGAACAAACTTGCTAACGAAGCCCGCGCATTGTTGTAATCAATGATGCGCGTTTCAGTGGCAAAAAATATTTCGATACGCACGCCGTCACGCTACCGATAAAGATAATGCGTTGTGCACGTTTAAACGTAGGCGTCGACAAATCCGCGATACATCGTTAACTGAGAATTTAGTTCGGCCTCGTGCGACTGTACGCGCTCGGATCCATCAGCAAACGATTCAGACTCACTTGACTGATCTGAATTGTCGTGGTCATCCTTTTGATTAGGTAAATCCTGAAACACGGCGCCGTGTTCGAGGCGCATTCCTGCCTGTTCAAATTGTTCACGCAGTCGAGGCAGGGCTTCCTCAAGCGCATCTCGGACCGCAAGGTGTTGCGAGGCGAGCTGGACGGTGACCTCGTCATTGCGCATTACGATGCGTAAATCTACTGGACCCAGCTCTGCTGGATTAATCGATATTCGCGCCGTCTGCGCGCCATCTTTAGCCACCAATAGCACTTGCTGCGCGAATCCTTCTGCGAAGCGCGGATGGCTTAACGCAACTGGTCCACTAGCATTGGTCGTCGGGGTCGTAATCGCGGCGCTTTTTCCGTCAATTGACGGTCCCGTCTCGGGCAAGGAAACGAGTTCAGGTATATCAGTTCCAGGCGCTAGAACCGGCGTCCTCGCTAAATCCGTGAGCGCTAAAGCTGGGCCCTTTGGACTCCCAACGGCTGCGCCGAACTCACCAAAAAGGCCGGAAGGTGTGCGCCCGCCCGGGCTTAGAATGTCGTTACCCGTCGCTGCGCTGGAGGCAGTCGTGCGATCCCCACGGGCTTCGATTTTTTCTCCAGAAACGTTGACCCTATCTGATCGCTTTCCCTCAACCGAAAGTTTGGCCTGCGCATGCGCGCCCAAACTAACACTTGTTGGTGCGGATGAAACATCTGATGAGATAACACTGACGCTCGCCGGCGCAGACGCTGCAAACAGTTCCGACTTCATTATCGATTCGAGTGCTGCAATTTCTTCGGGTTCAGAATCAAAAGCCCGAGCCGTTCCTGCTTGTGCCGAGCCAAGCAACTCAGAATTGAGGAAGTTTGATGGCGAACTGTTGCCGCCCGCACCAATCGCCAGGCGACTTATTGCCGCATCCAGTTCTAATAATTGCTCGCCTGCGGCTTGTAGGCCGGTCTTCGGTTGAAACGCACCGATGATGGCGGAAAAATCTTCGCCGCTAGCGGATTGTTCAGCAGATTCCGCCGTATCCGGCTGTTTAGGCGCATTTATCTTGGCAGGCGATCCTAGAATATCAATCATCGGTTTCGGTCTCTCAGCTCATTGCTCACGTTCAAACCCGCAGGCTTTCGTAAATTCACGGTTTCTTGGTGATGAAGTTTGCAAACGCCGTGCCAGCAATGACTGAATCGTAAGTTTCGAGGCTAGGATCGCCACAAGTGCAAGATAGAATCCGTTCGGAGCACCTGGTTTTATCGATTTGACAATGGAGGGCGGTCGCACTTTCGCGTAACCGTCAAATCCAAGTCGATGTTCTTTCGGAATAATTAGTCGCCGTCTTGCGGTCGAATAATCGCGTGACCGATGCGTAAGACGTAATCTTGGAGGTTCACCCCAGCATCTGTGCTTCCTATCTTTGCCGTTATCCGTACCGGGGTGTCGCGTGGTAGCGCAAATCCGGATATTGACCCCACTTCATTGAGCGATTTCGCATTTAGGGAAATATCGAGGGCAACATCTTTTAACCCGGTGAGGCTGCCGATGCTACCGTCGATTTGAACGTCGGCAGCACTTTCTGGACCGCTGTAATTACCATCTAGATCAACCACGAAAGCCTGACCGCCGAACATTGCATTGGGCGAGCCAAGCTGACCCGCGATTACCATCGGTTGATCGCTAAACAGTGCCTTTAACGAAACGGTAAGCACTTGGTCGAGGCCGCCAGATCGAAGCTGTATCTCTTCGAGAGGAAGTTCTCTCTCAAGTTCCCCCCAGCCGCTGTAGAACCGGATGTTGATATCTGACAGCGTGATCAATCCGATATTCGTCGGCTTGTTGTCTGGTTCAGAAGCGACACCTGATGCTTTGTCTTTCGAGTCGCCACTCCAATTGTTGTTGCCGTCGCCATCTGTTTCCAAATTCAACTCGATGCCGGACAAACGTAGTTCCCGTATCTGAAAGTCACCTTTAATCAGACTTACCCAGTCACTGTCGACTTCTAGGTAGGCGACGCTAAAGAATTCCGCGCGGGTCGCCCAATCGACATTGGCGAGCCGGAGATCTCGCAGCATGACCATCGGTTTAAATCCGAGCATTAGTCTGGCAGGTTCACCGAAATCCCAGGTCCCGCCTGCTGCTTTCTCGATAGCCGCAATCGCATCGCGATTCACGATCTCCCCGTCGAATTTACTGACGATCAAGAAATATGCTCCGACGACGCCAATTAAGAGCGCGACCACTGCGAATGCGATAGTTTTCATATTGATTGACCTTGCCCTGGCGTCCTGATTCGGCCCGGTCTCCGTGGCCAACGACAATCGAAGTAAACGGCGAACGACGAATCAAAGTGATTTCGTAAATTGCGACCTGCATTCGGCAGAATCGTTCACTTATAATTATGCCACACTGCCGGCGGGCGCTTTTGAGATCGATAGAGACGATTGCGGACGGCTAGGCGTTTGATATTTTCGGTCGGGTCTTACGATACGTAGAAACAGCCGACATCGTTAGGATGTACCGAAAAGGTGATCGTTAAAATTTATCGTATTTGAATGAGCCGTCGTTTGTTAGCCGCGAGCCCGCCGCGGGTGAGCCCACCCTTGCTGTGGATCTATTCGCTGCGCCGGGAAGAGAAACGATCGTCGATCTCACGTTGGGTACGCGCCTCGAGTGCATTTGATTCTAACCGCAGTTCTCTATGCGCGATCCCGTCGATCGCTTTTGAGCGTTGTTGTAGTCTCTGCCAATTATCGCGTGCTTGATCATAGCGATAATTGGCGGTTTGGATTTTCGTCGTCAACGCATCGATGACGACATCGACTTGAGCAACAAAAGCGCGCAATTTACGCACCTCCGATCCATTCATTTTAAGTTCCGCACCCGAACGAAGATTCATTCGATACTCTTCGCGGTAAGCCAACAAATCGTTCAATTGCTTTTGTACCTGTTCGAGCTCGCGGCGCGAGCTCGAAAGCGATTGGGTAGCAGTGCGTTCGAAATTTCTCGATAAATCGGCGATGCGCCGAATACGATCAGCGCGCCCCATCTACGGACTCCTCTTGCTGTCCGCGATCCGCGCCTGATAAAAGTGCTACTAGGGATGCCGAGGCGGATCCAATGTCCACACCCTCGCGCATGTCTTGCGCAAGGAAACGATCGAATCCACCGTGCAAATCCACCGCCATGTCGAGGTCAGGATTCGTCCCTCGCTGATAAGCGCCGACATTAAACAAATCTCGGTTTTGTTCATACATTGCGTAGTAGTGTCGGAAGCGCTGCGCGATTACTTTAGCTTCCGGACTAGCCACTTGCGGCATTGTGCGGCTAATTGAAGTTTCGATATCAATTGCTGGATAGAGACCACGCTCAGCAAGTTTGCGCGACAAAACGATATGTCCGTCGAGTATTGCGCGGGCCGACTCTGCAACCGGGTCGTTGGTGTCATCTTCCTCAGTGAGTACCGTATAGAACGCCGTGATGGTCCCGTGACCGGGCAAACCCGTGCCTGCGCGCTCCACGAGTTGCGGTAATCGCGCGAAAACGGAAGGAGGAAAGCCCCGGGTCGCCGGGGGCTCACCAATGGCCAAAGCGATCTCTCTTTGCGCTTGCGCGTAGCGGGTTAACGAATCCATCAACAACAACACATGTTTCCCTTGGGCGCGGAAATATTCCGCAATGCTGGTTGCAATTGCGGCGCCATGAATCCGCATTAAGGGCGGATTGTCGGCCGGCGTTGCAACGACTACGGAACGCGCAAGACCTTCCGCACCTAATATGTCGTCGATGAATTCTTTTACCTCACGGCCCCGTTCTCCAATCAAACCGACAACGATGACGTCGGCATCAGTAAATCGAGTCATCATGCCAAGTAAGACGCTCTTGCCGACGCCACTCGGCGCGAACAGGCCAAGCCGTTGCCCGCGTCCAACACAAAGCAGCGAGTTGATCGAACGCACGCCGACATCCAATTGCTCTCGGATCGGCGTTCGCTCTAACGGGTTAGTCTGTGTCCCATACAGCGGCCAAGTGGCATCGAGGCGCAACGGTCCGGCACCGTCCAATGGTGCTCCGGCGCCGTCGATTACGCGCCCAAGAAGCCCATTACCGACTTTGACATCCCCTGAACCACCGATCGGAATGACTCTAGCGTTTGGTGCAAGCCCGTGTGGGACACCCGTTGGCATGAGGAATAAACGGTCACCGGAGAACCCGACAACTTCGGTCTCGAGTCTTTCGTCACGAGCGTTGAACACTTCGCAGCGATCCCCGATCGCAGCTTGGCATCCAACTGCTTCCAAAGTTAATCCAACCATACGGCTAAGCTTGCCTTCAACAACTGTCGCCGGAGCCTGATCAAGAGCGTCAAAGTAAGGTTGAAGCTGGCTAACCCAGCGCGACGAAGTGAGTCCTTCAGCCGACATTATCGCTACCTCTATTGCCACCAAACATTTTCGATGCAATTGCCGCCAAACGGGCTTCAACTGTCGCATCAATCCGAGACGCATCCGATTCCACGACACAGCCGCCGCGTGTCATTAATGGGTCCGGTACCAGTTGCCAGCTGCGCGACGTGTCACGCATCGACAGCGCATCTTCAATGGTGTCAATATCTTCTGGATGCATTCGAATTCTCGGGTTGCGTGCAGCCACGGGCAGCTCCGCCATGGTTTCCCGAACGATCGCGACGATCTCCCCAGGGTCGACTTTGAGCTCGCGCCGAACCAAATGCTTTGCAACAAGAATTGCGAGTTCGGATACCGAGTTCACAACCGCTGCGTCAAGTTCTTTGAACGGAGTTGCGAGAGCGGCCATTAACTGTTCTAGCAGCGCACGTTTTTCCGCTACTTCCTCGGCGCCCTTTTCAATTCCCGCGCGGCGCCCAAGTTCGAAGCCCTCGTTGTAAGCATCTTTGTGCAGTGCTTCCAAGCTCTGCGCGGTCGGTAAGTTCGCATTCGAGACGCTACCGAAGTCGGTGACGACCCTGCCTTCCATCAATGGCAATTCGAAACGTTTAACGTCCGCGCTGAAATTGTCTGCAGTGTTTCTCGCGATCATCAGACCATCTCTTCTCCGCCGGGACCACCGAGGCTTATCGTGCCTTCGTCCGCCAAGCGTTTTGCTGTCGTCAGAATCTCTTTTTGCGCAACTTCCACATCGGACAGTTTTACCGGTCCCTTCGCTTCAAGATCGTCGCGAAGCATCTCTGCCGCTCGCGATGACATGTTCTTGAAGATTTTTTCTTGCAGGGCATCGTCCGTACCTTTTAATGCCAACACCAAGATATCAGTCGATACATCGCGTAGCAGCGCTTGAATACCGCGGTCGTCCACGTCAATCAAGTTATCGAAAGTAAACATCAGTTCCTCGATCTTCTCGGCTAGATCGCTGTCCGCTTCTAAAATTTGTTCCGCTATCGCGGCTCCGGAATTACGGTCGACAAAATTTAAAATTTCGGCAGCACATTTAATTCCACCGAATTTCGATGATTGCCCCGGAGTACCGCCGCGCAGTTGCAGTTCTAGTATGTCGTTCAGTTCCTGCATAGCGGCAGGTTGAACCCCGTCCATCGCAGCAATTCGCATCATCAAGTCGGCGCGCATGTTGTCCGGAAGATTATCGAGAACAACGGCAGATTGGTCACTGTCTAAATACGACAAGACTATAGCGATAATTTGTGGGTGTTCGTAGCGCACGAGCTCTACGACGCTTCTCGCGTCCATCCATTTTAATGCCTCCAAGCCTTTGCTGCTGCCGCCAAGCATTATTCGATCGATCATGGCGTTGGCCTTATCTTCGCCCAGCGCGTTGTTTAGCACCGTGCGGATGTAGTCGTCAGAGCCGATGCCGATTGGCGTTTGTTTCTGCATCCGTTCGATGAAATCCGTCATCGTAACTTCAACCATTTCTTTAGACACGTTGGTTAGATTCGACATCGCCGAGCCGATATGTTGTACCTCACGCGGTCCTAAGTGCTTCATCACTTCGGCCGCGGCAGATTCACCGACCGTCATTAAGAATATTGCTGCGCGATCAGGACCGCTTAACTGTTCTGTACTAGCCATACTTATTCTCCGACCCATCCCCGAACGACTTGCGCCGTTATTTTCGGCTCTTTGTTAACGTATTCACGAACGCCTTCGACGTCTTGAGGCAACTCTGGCCCTTGCAACATACTATGTCCTTGCTCTCGACTAGCCAGCGCGTTATCGCCCGACGATTCCACCCCAGACGGCAGCGCCTCCACGCTACCGTCGGCCGCAATTGCGTAATTTCCGGCGACAGTTGTCGGTCGAATAATTAGCGATTTGATTGTTGGGCGGATCACCCCAAACACGAGGAACAGCACGAATATCGCTCCAAGCGCTTGTTTAGCGACATCCCAAACCCAGGGTTGCTCCCAGATCGGTAACTCGGGCAGCGCTTCGGGTGTTTCTGGCACGACGAAATCTGCGCTAGTAACCATAACGGTGTCGCCCCTTGTTGGGTCGAAGCCTATTGACTCTTTGACCATGGTTGTCATCTCTTCGAGCTGCGCCGCCGTATAGCCTCCGATCAGTTGTTCCGTGGCGCTGACCGTCTCGACCGCCGCCTCTGGATCTGCTGCTGGATCCTCCGCGGCTGGTGCA
The DNA here is from genome assembly GCA_047611905.1 of Gammaproteobacteria bacterium. Classification (GTDB taxonomy): domain Bacteria; phylum Pseudomonadota; class Gammaproteobacteria; genus UBA11873. The sequence continues at coordinate 6,992 of JBLFWZ010000016.1, forward strand.
GCAGCAACGACGGCTCGCCTACGAATAACCACAGCAACGGAGAGTCGTTGAATGGTTCCAAGCGACGGCTTCGTGTGACTGACTGTGCGGTCTAATTCGTAGTTGGTCGTGGATTGTAAGCGCTTGGATTCGCCCTGTTTCGTGTTTACAGTTTCGTCGCCAGGCACTGTTCGAGCATTTTCAATTTCCTCTGGTGAGGTTGCTTCTAGGGGTGGTTCATTAGACAACGCGCCGGGCACGCCACCGCTTCCATTGCCGACTCGTCGCTCCTCCATCTTTTGCTCGCTGCGTACGGCTGGCAAGTCTGGGTTGAAGCTCTCTCTTGTCTGCTCGGTGGAAGTAAAGTCCATCGCCACGGTTACCTGGGCACGGACGCCATCGGCACCAACAAAGGGAATAAGGATCGACTCGATTCGATCGATGTATGCACGCTCTACTTTTTGACGATGCTCGAATCGGCGACCCGTAATCGCAACTTCTTCGTTACCGCCTTGATCGGTCAGGAGATTGCCTTGTTGATCGACAACCGTCACTTTGCTCGCCGGCAAGTTCGGTACGCTTGCGGAAACCAGGTGCGTAATTGCGCTAACTTGATGTGCTTCGAGTCTACGGCCTGCATACAAATCCAAAATAACCGAAGCGCTAGGCTCACGCTGCGCTCGCGAAAATACCGTTTGCGCCGGCATGCCTAAATGGACGCGCGCGCCTCGCACGTTATTAATGCGCGAAATCGAGCGCGACAACTCGCCTTCCATTGCACGTTGATAACGTGCACGCTCAAGAAACTGACTTGTGCCAAACCCTTGATCTTCTTCCATCAATTCGAAGCCCATGCCGCCGCCCTTCGGCAACCCCGACGCAGCGAGATTGAGACGCGCATCATGAACCCGCGACGCAGCAACCAGAACGGCCCCAGAAGAAGGATCAATACGATAGTCGATGTCGCTACTTTTAAGCGCATCGACAACCTGGCCGACGTCGCGATCCGACAGGTCAGAAAACAGTAGCGTGTAATTTGGTGTCCGTGCCCACATGACAACGTAAACACCAAGTGCGACGCTTGCGGCGATCCCGACCATTACCCCCACTTGTCGAATAATCGCCATCGGCGAATCCTGTGGGACAAAGATTGCTTCGGCCATACTAAATGCGCCTTATCGTTATCATATCGGCATATTCATGATGTCTTGGTAAGCGGTTACCAGACGATTACGCACTTGATTTATGGCTTGGAACGAAACGTCCGCTTTCTGCAGTGCGACCATAACCTGCGCTACATCGACATCTTTGTCGCCGCGTTCGAATGCTTGCGCGAGTTGGCCAGCGGTTTGCTGTGTTTCATTCACTTGGTCGAGCGCCTTACCCATTAGCGATTTAAAATCTACGACCTCGGAATTGGGCATGGCGGCAGGCTCGATTGTTCGAGCCTGCGCCGCCATCGTCCGCATTTGCGCTAACACTGAATTGATATCAATCTGACTCATAACCGAAACCCTCCCCTTCTCTTCTCTTCTCTTCTCTTCTATCGTTCAATTTGTTGCTTGCTAACGGCCTGGCACAGCGAGGCCGGCATCGCGCATCCGCGCGATTTTGTAGCGCAAGGTACGCGGACTAATACCAAGTTTCTCGCAAGCCATCTTTCTACTGCCGCGGCCGTCAGCGAGGGCGTCGATGATTAGCCGGTTCTCGTGGTCTCTCAGATCGTCTCCAAGGCTCTCGGCTGGCGCTTCGGCTAAAATCGCCGAGGTGGGACTTGCGATACTTTCGAAAACCAGATCGGATTCGTTAATCACCGGACCGGGCTGCATGATTGCTGCTCGTTGCATCACGTTATCAAGTTCCCGAACGTTGCCCGGCCACGCATATTGAATCAATTGATTGATGGCGGCGGCGCTCAGTTTCGGCGTTGGGCGCTTGGCGGCCGCGGCTACGCGGGCCAGTAGTGCGCGCGCAATAGGTGCAATGTCTTCGCGGCGTTCACGAAGCGGCGGAACATGAATGGGGAAAACGTTTAATCGATAATACAAATCTTGACGGAAATGGCCGTCTTGAACCTCCAGCTTAAGATCGCGATTGGACGTCGCTATCACCCTTACGTCTAATTCGATCAAGTCTGACGATCCTAGGCGTTCCACCTGCCGTTCTTGTAAAACGCGTAATAGCTTCGCTTGCAAGCCAAGGCTCATTTCGGAGATTTCATCGAGCAATAAAGTGCTACCTTGTGCTTGCTCAAACTTTCCGGCGCACGATTTATACGCGCCGGTAAACGCTCCCTTTTCGTGCCCAAACAACATGGCTTCAAGCATATTCTCGGGGATCGCGGCGCAATTAATGGCGATCGGCTTGTTCTTCCCCCGGTTGGAGTACTGGTGAATCAGTCGAAAGTATTCTTCTTTGCCGACGCCAGATTCGCCAGTGATCATCACGGCCGCGTCGGTCGCCGCCACTTGCAACGCTAAATCGACAATGGCCTTAGATTTCACATCCTCGGCGATCATTCCAGCCGGGGCACTCGCGCCGTCGCTAACCAGCCACTGATCGATGTGACCCAACAAAACTTCCGGTTCGAATGGCTTAACGAGATAGTCGGTTGCGCCTTTGCGCATCGCATCGACGGCGGACTGCACAGAACCATAGGCCGTCATTAAAACGACCGGAATAGTTTTATTGCGTTTGCGAATTTCTCCGAGCAAGGTATTGCCGTCCATGGGGGCCATCTGAATGTCACTGATGACGAGATCGATGTCCGTGTTTGAAAGCAAATTTAATGCCGCGTTGCCATGTCCCGCCGAATGCGCGGTATAGCCAGCAATTTCTGCCGTTTCACACAGCGCGCTGCGCAGCGCGTCGTCATCTTCAACGATTAGAATGTTTGTTTTGCAATTACTGTTCATAGCACTCTCATAGTCGGACGTAATTAATCAGCGATCTGTGTCGCCGCTGATTGGATCTGGGATTAAAGATTTCGGCAATGGCAGCGTGAGCACAAAACGCGCGCCCGCCGTGTACGAATCATCGAACACGAGATCGCCGTCATGGGCACGCGCGATAGACCTTGCTACTGCAAGCCCTAAACCCGTACCACTCGACGAATTGGTAAAAAATGGCTCAAAAATGTGAGCGACATGCCGAGAAGATATCCCAGGTCCGTCGTCTTCAAAATTTATCTGAACGGCATCTTCGAGCACGTTCACTGATACCGTGATAGACCCGCAGCCATTAGTCGCCGTTCTCGCGTTGATCGCTAAATTGAGCATCATGCTGACGAGCGCGTCGGTGTTGCCGAACAATGTGAGATCAGGAATTGACGATGCGATGCGCAATTCGAATTGCCCGCCTTCGCTCATTGATCTGAAATTATCGGACAAGCGTTCCAGTACCCGCGGCAATAAAAAAGCATCGACGTTCATTTTTCTACCGCGTGCAAACGTCAACATATCCTCTACGAGCCGCTCGAGTTGACGCATAGAGTCAAGCGCACGTTCGGCACTATGACGATGAGCACTTTGATCGCAGGGGCGGTTGGATAGGTTGGCGGTATGCAGCATCGCAGCAGACAGTGGGGTTCGAATTTGATGAGCAAGCGCTGCGGCAAGCTCCGTTTTCGCTGAGATGCGTCGATGATGATTCAACATTTCCTGGAGTCGGCGCGTCTCCGAGACGTCTTTCAACAATAGTATTTGCCCCGGTTCGCCGTGCAATGCCTCAGTTGAGATATTGACCCTCCTCCCATCGACCAGAGAGATGTCATGCCCATCGTCCCATTGTGGAAGAAACGCACGCTTGACGATATCAATCCAGCACTCACCTGCGCTAAGGTGCCCAAGTAGGTCGACAGCCGCTGGATTGAATTCGGCGATGAAACCCCCACCATCCAATACGACGACGCCAGCGGGCAGAGCGTCGAGCAGACTTCCGAAGCGGCCGGCGACTATTTTTGTTTGCTTTTCCTGAAATACTTCTGCGGCGCGGGAAAGTTTTAGCTCGGCCGTTAGTTGCACGACTTGCTCTTCGAGTTTTTGATACGTAGTGGCTAGTTCAGTTGATGCAATTTCGAAGTCCGCAAATGCGGCTTGCAAATTAGCGGATCGAGAATTTTCTGTTGCGCCCATTCGTACCTCGACTTTTACACATTTAAACCGACCAAATGAGTACGGTTTAATATGAACAGAGCAAGTACCGTGCCACAATCCTAAGTTATTGTTTGTGAAGAGAAGAGCAGATCGCCAGTGCGATCGTCAGGGTCGATCTGTCAAATACCGGACGCTAAATCTTGACGGACTAAGTCGAGTTTGCGCATTTTTTCGACCAAGGTTGTGCGACCCATTTGGAGTCGCTTCGCGGCGTGCGCAACAATCCAATCGGAATCGTCAAGCGCCTGGCGAATGAGGTTCGTTTCTATTTGCGTCAAATGTTCTTTTAAATCTAACCCGGATCGAGGCAAATTCATCGAGCTCGCGTCCGAGCCGACATTGACTATACGTGGCCGTATTTGACGATGCGTGCCGCCCATCTCAACGGGGAGATATTTTTCCGGCAGATCATGTACGTCGATCGTGCCGTTCGGGTAAAGAATGGATAGTCGTTCAATTAAATTCGCCAACTCCCGGACGTTACCAGGCCACCTATATTCACACAGGGACTCGATACACTCGGCCGTAAGCCGAATCGTTCCACGGCCTTCATGATCGAGCCGTTCGACCAAATCATTGACCAACAACGGTAGATCTTCAACCCTCTCGCGTAATGGCGGGGTGTCTATTGGGAAAACATTTAGTCGATAGAATAGATCTTCACGAAAGCGGCCGTCTGTTATCGCTTCTTCCAGATTGACATGCGTTGCAGCGAGGATGCGCACGTTCACGCTTATGCATTTATTACTTCCGACTCTTTCAAAAGTACGTTCCTGGAGAACGCGTAGTAGTTTCACCTGCATCGACAAACTCATATCGCCGATTTCATCTAGGAATAAGGTGCCGCCGTCGGCCATTTCGAAGCGACCTTGGCGCGTACTAATTGCACCCGTAAAAGCACCCTTTTCGTGCCCGAATAACTCGCTCTCTAACAAGTCGGGTGGAATGGCCCCACAATTAAGCGGTACAAACGGTTTGCTCCGCCGGGTGGAATGATGGTGAACGTGACGTGCAATTACTTCCTTGCCAGTTCCAGATTCGCCGACAATAAGAACATTAGCGTCGCTGCGGGCAACCATTTCGATCATATTTCGCACGCGTTGAATGCCGTCACTACTGCCGACGAGATTTCTAAATAACTCTAAGGAGCGCGGCGAGGAACCTTGATGGCGATTTTCCCGATAGGTATCGACTTTCTGGAGCGCCGTGTCGAGCGCCGCGCGGCGTAGCGGCAGCTCAATTTGTGCTATCACACCGCTTTCAATATTCTTGTCCACGTCGCATGGCTTTTCCGGATCGGTCAATAGGACGATCGGCGTATACGGATCCGAAATTTTAATCTTACGAAACGTCTCTAGCAAATTTTTCGCCGATCCGCAGTTCCCCAACATCACCATATACGGCGGCGTTTTGCCAACTAAAACGGCTGGCCATTCACCGTGTGTATGCTGGTGGGTGACGGGTAAGCCGAGGAAACTGATTATCTCTATTACGTGTCTACCGACGTCGATATCGTTTTCGATCACCAGCACGGATGCATCAACCATCTGAGGTCCTTTACTAATTACGTTTCTACGCGCAACGCGCCGAAAAATATCCAACAACCCGGCGTCAACATGCCGTCCATCACGCAGGAAAGGATAATAGTTATGTGAAATACATCAAGTCAATTAAAGTTAACTCTCGTAACTAATTGATTAACAGTGATAGTTACGTCAATAAATTGACGATCTTATCGATGCTGTGGAATTTTCTTGCGTTACTTAGGGCTCGGACTGTCGATGACGGCGCTTTGGACGCCGCTGACGAATAGGAGTTGATTGTGCAGATCCTGAAGATGTCGATAGGTTACTGTTCGGGGTTACCGACCCGAACGCATTTGACGCTTCGACTTATTCACCAAAACGTGCGGTTGGTACGTTCGAGGCTGTTAGCTCGCCGTCGCATAGGCTTTGGCAGCCTGTTGCCGCTGGTTAATTTGCTTGAGTTTCCCGGCCGCAATATCGCGCTCGCCTTTCGCTTGTTGTCCAATGTCTTGTGTGGCCGACATCGCATGGGTCAACACTTCTCGGATTGTAAAATTATTGCTGGCAAATAATGCTGCCGGCACGGTGCGAAGCACCTGAAAGCGCGCGACGTCGATCCGCTGCACTTCTTGCCAGTTGTGGTTAGCGGCCGCAGCAAGCATCGCTTCGGTTAATTCGCGGATGGTTTGTATTTCGACAGGCAGTGATTCTTCTGCTGCGATATGCATTAATTGAACCCCAATTATTAAACAATGAAACTAGAGCGCTACAGCAACAGGTCCGTGCGAGATCAGCGACTCTATTCCATCCCAACCTGCTTTGATTTCGCCAAGCAGCGACAAGACCTCATCAAGTAAACCCACATCGTTTCTTACGTTAGCGAGCGCAAGCTGTCGGCACATGTACTCGTATAAGGTATCAAGATTTTCTGCAATGACGCCACCTGATTGGAGATTCAAGCTTCCGCGAAGACCGCCAATGATTTCCATTGACCAATCAATATTTTCACATTTTCCGACAATATCCCGATGCTCAATACATCGACGTGCGATGCGGGTTTTCGTTAACGCTCCGTCCAACAACATCTGAATCAATTTGTGAGCCGAAGCCGACTCGATTTCCGTACGGATACCGCATTGTTGGTAGGCTGAAATGCCATTACTGAATTCGCCTTTCGTTGGTCTCATTATGTATTCCTTATGCTTAGCGAGTTTAGGCGAGCATCGATGTTGATTCGCCCTAGCTCCTATTATTTGTCGGCTGCAAAAGCGATAACTGTTGGCTTATGAAGTTGCTAGATAAAGTTAAATTCGCAATGATGGTGTCTAAGGCATTAAACTCGGCGAGCAATCGTGCCTCGAAAGAATCAACTCGGCGCGTTAGCACTTCCCGACTATTAGTGACGCTATCGACGCGCAGGTTTAGAGATTCTGTTTTGCCGTCAATAAGGCCATCAAAATCAATAAAACTTCCCAGTACCGTTTCAAGCCTAGAAATGATGCCGTTGTCCGGGTCGGCAAATAGCGATGCGACAGATTCCTGATCCTCATCGAGTGCGCTGAGCAAGGCATCAGTATCTATCGAGAGCTTGCCGTTATCCTGCGGCGCACCCCCAAGTACGAACGTGCCACTAACGCCGACTTCATATATTGATGAATAGTTACCGTTGCCTCGGACCGGCGAATTTAGAATGCCGCGAATCTGATTTTCCACCGCAATAAGCGTATTCGAGTCGTCGTTTAAAGCGCCGGCACGGAGCGTCTTGATCGTATCGAGGGCCGAATTGTAAGCACTAACGAATGACTCAACGGCGTCGACAACGGCGTTATTGTCGTCGTTGACGGTTAGCGTGCTACTCCCTTCGCCAAGCAAGTTCATTGTCACACCTTGCACGACGTCGGTCACCGTATTACTAGATGAGGTCGCAGTAAACGCGCCATCGATGGTGAGTTCCGCGTCCAAATCGGCGGCGCTGAAACTCAGGTCACCATCCCGGTCGGAATTCAGGTCGAAAAAACTGAATGGGTCCGCGCTGCTATAACTGACCCCAATTAAATTCTCACCTCCCGTACTAGTCGCATTTAGGAGTAACCGGTTGCCCGTATCATCTTGGAGGATTGATGCTGTGACACCGGTATTGTCGCTGGCGTCGTTAATGAGATTGCGAATTTCTGCGAGCGTCTTATCGCCATATTCAACGTCGAAAGTCTCGCTGCCTTGGGTGAATGTTAAGGTGTCACCGGTTGTTCCGATCGCAGTGGTATCTGCGTCAGAAAAAACCGAGGAGGAACCTAGTCGATGACTTTCAGCCAAGCGTTCTACTGTAAATGAATAGGTCCCTTTGCTTGCGGTGGGGCTTGCGCTAGCAGTTAACACGTCCGTATCGGAAGACTTCGCGGACAGCTTTCTAAAATCGGCCAAAGAATTTACTTTCGATAGACTGCTCTGAAATGTAGACAGCGCGCCCTTGAGCGAACCGAACGCGCTGATCTGACCAAGGAAATTCGCTTCCTTTAGATCTAAGCGAATCAGTGGTTGCCGTTCGATCGCGACGAGCTGGCTTACCAGACTTGTTACATCGAGACCAGAACCGAGGCCGGGAGAGCTAATCATTATCTATGCACCATTTGACCCTAGCTGAGTACAATCATTCAACTAGTTCGCGTCATGCTCGTTCCGAAACGAGCGCACCAGCTACGTCTTCCAGAGCGTCCGCCACTTGCAGCGCCACTTCGGCGGGAATCTGTCGAATTACCTTCTCTGTTTCTTTATCGATCACCGTAACGATAGGGCGGCCATATTTCTTATCAACACTGAAACGCAGTTCGCGGTTGGTTGCTTGGATCTGATCATTTAAATTCAAGACCAGTTCTTCAAGAGCGGTTTCGCTCAACGGGAGGCTAACGACAGCAGCGACATCGGGATCCAATGTCGGTAAGTTCCCGTTTCGATCGCCGCTAGGTTCGCTAACTTGCGCCGCGGGCATACGTTCAACGGCGCGAGTCTGGTCGACTAACTTCGTTGCTGTCAGTTGAATGGGAGCGGATGTAGTTGATATGAATTTGGATTCCATATCTATTGCCTCTTAACTAGCAAGCAAGGTGTCGCCGAATGTATCGGCAACACCTTGCTTGACATGACTTATCTTCAATCGACGTCCTTATCGATTACCTTAGCCGAGCAGTCCTAACACCAACTGCGGCAACGAGTTCGCCTGAGCGACCTGAGATATACCCGCTTGTTGCAACACCTGTGCTCGCGTAAATCTCGCCGTTTCTTGGGCGAAATCCGCATCAAGAATGCGTGATCGCGCGGACGAGAAATTCTCGGAGCCGATTTGCAAGTTAGCGATGGTGCTTTCAAGTCGGTTCTGCACGGCACCGAATTCGGACCGCAGATTACTCACTTGTTGCAGCGCGAAGTCGACCGTTCGCAATGCGTCGTTCGAATTGGTCGCCGTCAAAACGTTCACGCCGTTGAGGACTTCGTCGCTAAACGTGTTGTCGATTGTCGCAAGCGTTGCGGTTCCTGCGGTATTAGTGAACGTCCCAGCTAGACTAACCGCATCTCCGACATCTCCGGAGAATACAATGCCGGCAAAGAAGTCCTCATCACCGCCGAGAATATCTGCGCCGCCGTTAGTCGCGCCGTCCGTCAGTTCGATGTCTCGACCATCTGAAGACAGAACGATTGCACCAGCGTTATTAGTTGCTGTCACTCCGCTCGCATCGGATGCACTATTGATTGCAGAAACGACGTCATCGACGGCAGCGCCAGCGCCGATATCGACGTTTACACCATTCAAAGATATCGACTGTGTCGCTGCATTCGAAGCGTAAGTTAAATCACCAGAACTCGTCGTGCTCGCCGCCGCTGCTTCGATATCTGACGTCGAGAAAACGTCGTTGATTGCAGAAATAACATCCGTTATCGAGCCCCCGGCTGAAAGCCCCGACAAATCAACCGCCGCACCGTTTACGACGAAATCATCTGCTGCAATTGCCAGGTCAAGATTAGTTCGGTCGATCGAACCAGACTCGACCACCCTGGCGCCAAGTTGTTGGCCACGGGCATCAACGCCAGTTAGGCTCAAAGTTTGATTTTGATTCGCGCCGATTTGGAAAGTTAAGCTGGATAAAGAACCATCAAGAATATTTTGACCGTTGTACTGTGTTGCGCTCGATACTCGGTTAACTTCCGATAGGAGCTGCTGGACTTCATTGTTCAGCGATTGTCTATCTTGCGGAGAGTTCGTGTCGTTGATTGATTGTACTGCTAGCTCGCGAACCCGTTGCAACGCGTCGCCAATGGTTGATAAGGCGCCTTCCGCAACTTGCGAGAAAGACACGCCATCATTCGCATTCCGAACCGCTTGATCAAGGCCTCGAATCTGCGTGTTCAAGCGGTCGCTAATCGCGAGACCAGCAGCGTCGTCCTTCGCGCTATTTACACGTAATCCGGATGATAACCTCGTGATTGATGTAGTTAATTCTGATTGTGTCCGGTTTAGATTACGCTGCGTCGTTAGCGATAGAATATTCGTATTAATCGTTTGTGCCATGAGATGGGCTCCTGGTATGACGCCGTGGCCAGATAAGGACTAAGCCTTAGAGATTTCGACGGATCCCGATCTTCCGATCATCCAACTCTTACGAGTGTTTTCCGTGTACGCCCTGGCCACAGAGTCGTTACACACATGGCCGATATATCCATCAATGTGGGTATTTACGGCCTCCGGGAATAGCTATCGGCGGCTAATTACGTAACTTAACCCCAACTATAGAAAATTAAATAAACTGAGACCTTGAACACGTACGAATGCAGCTTGCGCGGCTTGTAACGCATTGCTATCGGCCGCCAGCAGGCTCACAGCTTCAACTAAATCGGCATCTTCGAGATGGGATTTTATTTCGCTAAGTTGCAGCCGCAGGTCTTCGTTCAATTGCACTTGCGAGTCGATGGTGTTTCGACGCGCGCCGATGACGGCCTGCACTTCGCGGAAACGATCCATCGCTTGATCGATATCGCCGAGCGCGCGGTCAAGATCATTATCGAATTGCGCTATATCCGTTGCGGAGGAGGCATCGGATTCTAATGTAGTCACCAATCGAGCTATCGTTTCAAATACTGATTGATTTTCACTCGGGGCGACAAGAAATTCATCGCCAGCCGCCGGTGCACCTTTGATACTGAGTTGAACCCCATTAAAACTGATCGCGGTTCCATCGACGTAAGGTTGAGCGCTCAGTACCGTCGCGGCTGTCGTGTCGTCAATCACGTCGAAGCTCGTAGGGCTCGTGAATGACACACGAAAATCGTGCGCTTGGTAGCTAGTTTGGTCGACGACGCCGCCGGGTACGATCTGTCCGCTACCCGTATTCGCGGCACTAAGATCGGTGACATACGTTCCATTGCCATTACGTATCGACATGAAAGCGTCATACCCCGTGAATCCCTCGGCCACGGTGCGGAACTCGCTTATTTTTATGTCGCGAGTAGTTTGATCTCCGTTGTATATTGGGTTGCCTAGCGCATCGACTGTGAAAGCTTGCGTATCAACTAAGGAACCAGAAAATATATACTCACCGGCCGAGTTTCGGGAGTTTGCGAGACTCTGAATTTCGTCCTGCCGCTGCACAATCTCGGCACTTATAAGGCTTCGATCTGCTCGGCTTAATGTGGTCGTTTTAGCACGAATCGTCAGTTCTCGAATGCGCTGCATGGCGTCGTTGGCCGACGCTATCGCGCTCTCCTGCTGTGTCAGATGTAGGTCGGCAAAATTCGCGTTGCGATCGTACTGAATAGAGGCGGCAACTCGCTCGGAAATGCGCAAGATCTGGGATGCGGCAATCGGGTCGTCGGAAGGTCTATTTACTTTTTTACCCGTTGTGATTTGCTCTTGATATTTAGCGGTATTCGCCTGCAATACCATCATATTGCTCACGGCCAAGCCAAACCGTTGCGCATCTGAAATTCTCATGTCTATCTCCTCACGGCCGCGAGGAGTGAGTTAAACGTCTCGTTGGCGATGGAAATAACTTGTGCGGCAGCTGAATATGCCTGCTGGAAGCGCAGTAGATCAGCTGCTTCCTCATCCAGACTGACAGCGGATAAGGAATCACGAGTAGCCTGCGCGTTACTTTGTAAAACCTCTAAGGCGTCACGACTGATTTCCGCTTGCGATGTCTTCGATCCAACCGAGCCGACAAGCTGACTGTAACTCTCCTGCAAAGTCGTGGTCGCGCCATCAAGAATCTTAGTGAGTTGGATATCTGCAAGCGCTAGCCCATTACCGTTGTCTCCAGTGCCGCCGAAATTCGGATTGATCGAGAAAATATCGCCCGGTAAGGGAGATCCGGAAATTTGCGCACGCCAACCGTTAATATCGATATCGCTACCGCTCGCGTATGGAATTAGCGGCCCCACGCCACCGATCTGAAACGTCGATGGCGGATCGTTGAAAACTAACTGCGTTGGCACGAGAATATTTGCGTCAGTTATGTCAACAACCGATGCGGATTCGATCGTTGCATTGCCGATATTCGCAAGCTCGGCGCTGGTCCGATGCGGTCGTGCCAGCGCTACTTCACGTGGGTCAGTGATCGATACCGACATATTTCGGGCTAAGGATTTCGTTGGCTGGAGTAAGTAACTATCGCCCGCTGCCGGTGCAGAAGTCACTGTTATGGCAATGCCGTCTACAGCGAACGGGCCGGCACCAGTCAGGGCTTGCGCCGCACCCGTCAGAAGGTTTGTTAAGGTGAAATTCGCACCGTCGTGATCGAGTCGGTAGTCTGCGAGGGTGAGTCCGTCAACATTCGCTTGATCCAGAGCTATCGAGACCGTCCCGCTATTCCCTGGATCCGGATTAATGGCCGGCGACCCAATCGAAAACAAATCCGCTCCGAAATTGTCGTTTATATCAAAGCCCTCGCGATGCTGCTCATTGAATGCGACGGTTAGCGTAGCGGCCAATCGTCCCAGCGAGTTTCGTGTCGGGTCTAGAATGTCGTCGCGAAAAGACAAACTTGCACCGAGTTCACCTTTGGTTATTAACGAACTTATCGCGGTGGTTGAAGCACCGCTGATCGTCGCGACCTCTAAGCGGGTCGGGTCGAGCGGATTGTCAACCGTTGTGAGCGGCAATGCAGTGCTGCCGACGACGAGCGGTTGTCCAGTACCGATAAAAACGTTCAGCGATCCATCGCTTTGCGCAATCGTTTGCGCTCCCACGAGATTCGAAAGATCAGAGATAAGCCGATCACGCTGGTCCAACAGATCATTTGGTTGGCTGCCGTTGCCTCCACTTGCACGCACGATCTCTCCGTTAATATTCGCGACGGAGATGGAAAGCGCGTTAACCCGTTCGACAGTAGCTTTCATTGACGTATTAACATCGGTTGCAATGGAACTTAGTCGCTGCTCGATATCGCGGAAGCGGTCGGCAAATGATGAAGCCGAATTGAGCATGATTTCGCGAGCCGCCGTAGAGCTCGGGCTACCATTAGCGTCCTGAATCGCGCTGAAAAATCCGTCCAATCCGCTTGAAAATGATCCGTCGCCAAGAATGTTGTCGACTCTGCTGGCAAAGGCATGATATTGCGACGCCTGCGCTGCGCTCGTGTCAGCAGCGCGCAGTTGCGTCGTTAAGAACCCATCGGCGATCCGATTTACGGCGTTGGCGCTTACCCCGCTGCCGATAAATAGTCCGCCGATTCCCTGGGCGGGCCGCGCCGCAAGCTCCACTCGTTGGCGGCTGAACCCGTCGGTGTTGACGTTTGCAATATTGTGGCCGGCGGTGTTCAGTTGGCGTTGAGCCGTGCCCAGCGCAGAAGCCCCAATATTGAATATGTTCGCCATGATGTTTTCCCGCTATTTAGCCGCGTGCATTGACTGCGCTGTGATCCGGCCCTTGAGCGCGAGGATTTTCGTCGCGTACGCCGGATCCGTTGCATATCCCGCATCTTGTAGTCCAGTAACAAATTTGCGTGAATCGCCACCGTGTTGTAGTGCTGCGGCGTAACGCCGGTTGTCTTGCAGAAACGCCACATAGTCTTCAAAAGCGCTTGCCGCATCCGCATAAGCGCGAAACTGCGCATTAATTCGTACGGGTCGCTTGTCTATATATTCGAGGGTTTGTACATCAACACGATCGCCACCCCAATTGGAATTCGCCTTGATCGCGAAGTAATTATTCGAACTTCGCCCGTTGGCGTCTGCGATCGTATGCCGCCCCCAGCCTGTTTCCAACGCCGCCTGCGCGATCAAAATATTCGGATCGAGGCCGAGTTTTGTTGCGGCCTTTCGCGCTTCTGGTAGCAAGGAACGAACGAAATCGTCGCTCCGTTCGGATGATTGAATCTTTCCCGACGTCGCGATGGTTTCGTGCTCAACGGTTCCGACCTTCGATGTAGGTTCGATACTCGGGGCTATCGCAGCAGGTAGCGATGCACTCCGAGACGGCAGCCCGATGGCTTGCGGTAATTGGTGCGCTGGGATTTCGGTTTCTGTCGAATCGAAACCTAATTGCCCACGCAGAACATCCGCAAATCCGAGACCACCTTGATCTGCCATGCTTAAAGCAATTTGGCTATCCATCATTTCGCGGAACAGTTTTAAGTCTCTACTGTTGAACAAGCCACCTTCAACCGACGCCTCTCTTGCCGCTTTGAGCATTTGTTGAATAAACAAGGCTTCAAATTCTTTCGCAACCTGATCAATGGCCGAATCGGCACCGCGTTTCGCGTCCGCGCGTAAGGCACCAAATCGCGAGATATCGGTAAAGGCGCTAGTTTGTGCAATGTTTTCCATGAGCTACTCGTTAATCAGCTTATCTGGTCTTATGCACATTTAGTGCCAACTCTCTCAGATGCACTCTGTATCGCGGCTTCAGAGCAAAGCTGACAAAAAGGCGGCAATTTCGTTCCCAGTCTCGTGGCAAACAGATGCCCAATGCACGAGCTATTGCTGGCTAAATTATTATGAGTTCCGCGCGTAGTGCGCCCGCTTCTTTGAGCGCTTCAAGTATCGCAACCAGATCGCCTGGCGCCGCACCAACTTCGTTAACCGCGCGGATGATATCGTCGAGGGCGATACCTGGGTTAAATAGAAACATGCGGCTTTGTTCTTGTTGGATATCAATATTTTGTTTCGGCACAACGACGGTCTGGCCTCCCGATAAAGGTTCCGGCTGACTCACAATTGGGTCGTTTGAAATCGTAACCGTAAGACTGCCGTGAGTTACAGCCGCCGCCGTCACGGCTACGTGACTACCGATCACAACCGTTCCCGTTCGGGAATTGACGATCACTCGCGCTGGAGCGGCACCCGGGGTAACCTCGATATTTTCTAGAATCGACATAAACGCGACCCTTTGCGCAGGGTCCGCCGGGGCGACCACTTGAACAGAAGAACCATCTATTGCAATCGCCGAATTCGCACCTAAGGTATCGTCGATCGCTTGCGCCATGTGGGTCGCTGTTGTGAAGTCTGAGCGATGCAGATTGAACGTCAAAGAACTGCTTTCCAAGAACGCCGTTGGTACTTCCCGTTCGACGCTGGCGCCGTTCGGAATGCGTCCGACGCTTGGGATATTAACCGAAATACTAGACCCATCATCGGTGCTGGCACCGAACCCGCCGACCACGAGGTTTCCTTGAGCCATGGCATAGATGCTGCCGTCCGTGCCTTTAAGCGGCGTCATAATTAAGACGCCACCGCGCAGACTTTTTGAGTTGCCGATCGATGAAACAGTAACATCTATGTTCGACCCCGTTTTGGCGAACGGCGGTAAATTCGCATGCACCATCACAGCTGCAACGTTCTTTAACTGCGGATTGACGTTATCCGGCACAACTACCCCAAGCTGTTTCAACATATTTTTAATGCTTTGGATCGTGAAGGGTGTTTGCGTCGTCTGATCGCCGGTTCCATCGAGACCGACGACCAGGCCGTAACCGAGCAGTTGGTTGTTCCGAACTCCAGCGACGGCCGCCAAATCCTTAATACGCTCGGCCTGGACGCTCGCTGACAACAACAATGTAACCAGAATTACTGAGAAATTAACCATCACTGGGTTCCTTAAAAGGGAAAAACGGCGCTAACAAAAAAGCGGGCAAGCCAGCCAATTTTATTCGCGTCCGCGGTCGCGCCATCGGCGCTATAGACAATCGTCGCGTCGGCGACTTTTGTCGACGAAATTGTGTTTTCCGAACTAATATCTAGGGGTCGCACGATGCCGGAGATTTTTACGTACTCATTGCCCTGATTTAGATTGAGGCGCTTTTCGCCACGGACATAGAGATTCCCGTTAGGTAACACGTCCGCGACCGTCACCGTAACATCGCCGGACAACTGATTACTTTGCGCGCTGTCGCTGCCACCTTCGAATTGATGCGCGCTAGCGAGTCGACTTTCCAAGGTATTGTTCTGCGTGACATTCAGCGGCAATAACGCGGGCACCGCAAACTGCGGTGTGGCACCGAGGATCGTCGGATTAGTCACTGAACTCGTCTGATCGCGCGCAATATCCGTACTCGAAGATTTCGTCGCGTTGGTGGACTCATTCAGTTGAACGGTTAAGATGTCGCCTACCCGACGCGCCTTGATGTCCTCAAATAAAGGAATGTCGTATCCGCGCTGGTAGATCGATCCGGTGCGTGACTGGGATGGTTGCTCGAACGCTATTGGATAGGACGCCGTGTAATTTGGATCGCGACGCGGCGTCGTGTTGCACCCACCGAGCGCAACCAACAATGAGCCGATGACGATTGCATTGACAAGAACGTGAATCATTTGTGCTATTCCTTATCAGTGCCTAGAGCTGCTGCGATACGAATTGCAACATTTCGTCGACGGTTTGAATCGCTTTTGAGTTCATTTCATAAGAGCGCTGGGTTTCGATCATATTGACCAACTCTTCAACCACATTGACGTTTGAAGCTTCCAAAGATCCTTGAATTAAAGTACCTAGACCGTTCAAACCTGGAGTACTCGCCTGCGGGCTGCCGCTGGCTACCGTTTCCTTGAAAAGATTTTGACCGACGGCTTGTAGGCCCTGCGGATTGATAAAATCTGCGAGTTGTAGCGAACCGATTTGCGTCGTTGCCGTACTACCTGCAGTCTGCGCCGTCACCGTCCCATCCGCACCGATCGTGAGCGACAACGTTTGTGCTGGCACTGTTAGACTTGGGTCGAGCTCGTAGCCAGAGGAAGTGACTACTTGCCCTTGCGAGTTAATCGAAAAAGACCCGTCGCGCGTATAAGCAGTGGCGCCGTCTGGTAGCAAAATTTGCAAAAACCCGCGCCCTTGAATCGCCACGTCGAGAGAACTCTCTGTGCGGGTTAGCGAACCTTGCGTGAAGATCTTCTCAGTGGACACCGTCCGTACACCGGTACCTAGCATCAACCCGGACGGAAGTTCGGTATTCTGAGAGGTCGAACCGCCAGGCTGACTGACCGTCTCGTAGAGCAGATCTTCAAATGAAGCGCGGCTCTTTTTGTAACCGGTCGTGCCAACGTTAGCCAAGTTGTTCGATATTACCGACATGCGAGTTTGTAACGCATCGAGGCCGGTTTTTGCGATATGTAATGCGGATGGCATCTACATTCCCCTAATAATTAATTGTTATTCGACATTCGTCCGTTCGCGTCAAATGCACATTTTCAATCCCCAAGCCAACAACGTATCGTTGCGAGAAAACGTGCATCTGGTCCGAAATTCATTCATTAATTTTTTCTAACCGATGCGCAGGATCCGCGCACCGGCGGCATCCAGCTCCTGAGCGCTGCTCATCATCTTCACAGCCATTTCGTATTGACGTGAGTTTTCGATCATGTTCACCATCTCTTCAGCGATGATCACGTTGCTACGTTCGAGGGCCTTACTCGTGACCGTTACCGAAGCGTCTGGCGGGGCGAGTTCGCCGCTACTTAGTCGAAACAATCCATCCGCGCCTTTCACAAGTTCGCGCTCGTTGGGCGCAACGAGTTTGATTCGATCGATTTGGGCTAGTGTTGTTGGCTCTTGCCCAACGGGTCGAATCGATACGGTGCCGTCGTTGCCAATAAGGATCGATTCAGATTGCGGAATCGCTATCGGCCCACCATTTCCCAAAATTGCATGCCCTGCGCCGTTCGTTAGTTGGCCCGTCACACTCAAATTCAGGTCCCCTGCCCGTGTGTAGGCTTCACTGCCGTCGGGCGCTTGGACGGCAATAAATCCCTTGCCGATCACCGCGACATCAAGATCGTTACCGGTCATCTCGATGGAGCCAGCTTGAAAATCGACCCCAGGTTTTGCGGCCATGGCGAAGACACGACTCGGATGGCCCTGACCATACAGAGGCATCGAGTGAAACGCGCCAAGATCTGCCTTGAATCCGACCGTACCGGCGTTGGCTAAATTGTGTGCCGACACCGATTGAGCGGTTAGCATTTGTTTCGCGGCCGACATGGCCAGGTAGATCATTCTGTCCATGAGAGCCTCAATTTATTGAAACACCAGATTGCCACGTTAGCGGATATTAATGACGGCTTGCGTCACCGTATCGGCAGCCGAAATGACTTCAGTGTTAGCCTGGAAATTTCGTTGCGCGACGATAAGTTTGACGAGTTGTTCGGACAGATCGACATTCGAATCCTCCAATGCACCAGACTGCAACAATCCCAGACTGCTCGAACCGGGTGAACCTTCAAGTACCGTACCGGCGGAATTTGTTTCTGCCCAGTTGTTATTACCCAGCGGTTGCAAACCTTGCGGATTCGCGAAGTTGCCGAGCGCCACCTGACCTTGTACTTCCGATTGGCCGTTGGTGAATCGCGCGAATACGACGCCTTCGGTATCAATGTCGAGTCCCGCAAGGCGGCCTGTCGTAAATCCGTCTTGGGTTAGTTGGTTAACTCCGAATGCCGCGCCAAATTGCGTCGATTGTCCGAGATCGAGCGTTATATTCAGTGGGTCTGTTCCGGGGGTGGGTACAAATGCCGGTAAGGTGATCACACCTCCCACTGGCGTTACCAGCGCTCCGGTTGGACTAAAAGTTACGGGATCGGGGCCCGAAACTGCGCTCCCGTTAATTTGCGTGTAGGTATCCCAAGTATTTGCTGCGGCCGCACGCACGAAGTAAGTCTGTAGCAGATGGGATCCCCCTAGAGAATCGAACACTGTCGTCGCCGTGGTGTTGTTGAAACTGGAGTTATCAGCCGGATCGAACGGTGCGGTCAGCGGCGGACCGGACTGTGAGTCCAAGTTCGTGCCAAGAATAATTTGCGTCGTCGCACTTGGAGTGGTGTTAGCAGTCGATATTTGCAGGGGAGCTAGGGCACCCGTTATCGACCCCGAAGGATCAGCAGTAAACGCCATCATTTTTTGATCGTTAGCATTGACCACGAAACCATCGCGATCGAGTCCGAATGTACCGTCGCGCGAGTACGCACGTGCGCCGTTGTCATCCAGAATAAAAAACCCTTCTCCGCTAATTGCCAGATCGAGTCCATTGTCCGTAAAGCTGATATTCCCTTGGGTGAATTGCTGCGCGACTCGCGCAGTATTGACACCCTGGCCGGCGCTGTTGCCAGATCCCCCAGTATTAGTCACTGCGAATACGTCTTGGAACTCTGCTCGGGAGCCTTTGAATCCCGTCGTATTGACGTTCGCGATATTGTTACCAATAACGTTTAGGTCTGTTTGCGCGGCGCGAAGGCCGCTAATTGCAACTCGAAATGGCATGACTACTTACTCCTGAAAACTATGCTAACGAAATGGTGTTACAAAACGCGCTTAACACTGCCGATGTCTACCGCGCCAATCTCCGCTAGATTTAAAGCCGGCGGTTGTCCGTTGCGGGCTAAGGTGACGCTTTCAACCCGTGTTTGAATAAATGTGGGTACGGCTTGGTTGACTCCGTCGATAATCGCTTCGGCTGTAATCGAGTAACTTCCCGGAGCGAGCGGCTTGCCATTCGAATCGGCGCCATCCCATGCGAAGTCGACTAAACCGTGGTCGCGAGCGCCAAAGGAAACTTGGCGCACCACTTGACCCGTCGCGTCTTGGATATTGAGTTGAACCTCGCTCGCGGAGGTCGGCAACTCAAATGCCATACGACGCTCGGATTGACCGTCGAATTGAACCTTGTCGCTTTCGATCAGCACGTTGCGCCCGACCATTGTCGATGCTTGCAACGCCTGTGATGACTGCAAGGAGGCAGCGAGCGAAGTGAACGACTGCTGCAATTCCGATATACCCGTCACTGTTCCGAACTGGGCGATTTGGCCGAGAAAATCGCCACTTTCCATTGGTTTTAACGGGTCTTGATTTTTCAGCTGCGTAAGCATCAATTCGAGAAATTGCTCTTGCTCTAAACTTCCATTCGGCGCGGCCGTCTCTTTGTGTCGATCGATACTTAAGTTCGTGAGGCCAAGAGGTAATAAGTTGTTTGAATTATCCATTCCCGTAACCCTTTAACTAGCGCTGACCCAACGTCAGCGTGCGCTGCAACATTTGCTTTGCGGCATCCATTACTTCGACGTTCGTTTGGTAACTACGTGATGCAGAAATCATGTTGGCCATTTCTTCGATGACGTTCACGTTCGGTAAAAACACGTTGCCATCCTCGTTGGCGAGTGGATGGCCAGGTTTATAAACTGCTCGTGCGGGCGCATCGCTTTCGACTATTCCGTCGATTCGCACCCCGCCGCCTGGCGAATCGTCGAAATTAAAACTTTCCATCACCTGCGAGAACAATGGATGGCGGGCGCGGTAAATCGAATCCGTACTGCTACTCTCGCTATTCGCGTTTGCCATATTGCTGGCGGTGGTATTGAGTCGAATCGATTGAGCGCCTAGCGCGGAACCGGCGATGTCAAAGACGGAAAAAAGTGCCATCCTTATTCTCCTCGTAGCGCGGATTTGATGCCTGCGAAACGGCCGTCTAAAAATCGGAGACTCGCCTGGTAACGCAATGAGTTGTCGAGGAATCGGGCTCGTTCTGCGGCGACATCAACTGTATTTTGGTCGATAGACGGCTGCGTTGGCGCTCGATACATGATTTCGGCGCCCAGCATCGACGAATCGGTATTCCCCAAGTGCTTAGCATGCGTGGCCGTTAACTCACCGTTAGATGTACTGCCAGCGAGAACCGCGCGGAAGTCGATATCGCGAGCCTGGTAGTTTGGTGTATCCGCATTCGCTAAGTTCGCCGCGAGGAGTTCCGCCCGCTGTGCTCTCAGCATCATCGCCTGAGGGTGAATTCCGAGAGCTTGGTCTAGTGATGGCATTGCTTGTGTCCTTCTCGTTAGCCGAGTTTCGCTAGGTGCTTGGTATGCACGTAGCGAATCCCGTGCCAAGTTCTGAGAATCGAGGGATTTCCTTGGGTTTACTCCTACTAGCTTGGTTGGAGCCGGCCGGAAAGCGGCAATGCAATGCCGACATAACGGCAAAAACCGTGACATTGGTCATGTTTGTGACGGAGAATTCGTTGAAATGACCCGATCAATTGCCGGTACGAAAATTGCTGTTGTTCTATCCGGGACTGCTGTGGCCGAGGAATACGGACGAATCGCCCTATTTGAGACCTGATTCTTGTGAACGCCGGCACGAAACGTGCATAACTTGGTATAAGCAAGTAGAAGTGTCGGAGAATTGACGTGGTCAAATGGTTAATAACAATGCTGTTAGCATCAACCGGATTTGGTAATGCCTTTGGCTCAAGTGTGGAAGATCTCGAAAATATTCGTCAGGCCGTGCGGGAATTCGCTACCCAAGAAATCGTTGGCGACGACAAAAATGTCAAGATAACGGTCGGGCGACTGGATCCGAGATTGCGCCTAGCAGCCTGCAGCGAACGACTCGAAGCTTATTTTTCAGCTGGTACTAAAACTATCGGGCAAACTAATATCGGGATCCGATGCGCGGGGCCCAGAGCGTGGTCGCTGTTCGTGCCACTCACCGTCGATCGCTTGGTTAGCGTCGCCGTGGCCTTGACCGCGTTGCCGCGAGGCCGAATAGTGACGGCCCAAGATGTGAACTACGAACTACGCAGCCTAGCGTCGTTGAGCCAGGGCTACTTCGCTCCCAGTGAAGAATTAATCGGCCAAATCACCACGCGGCCGATTGCGCCAAAATCCGCTTTTACCCACAACATGGTTAAAGCACCGCGCATCGTGAGGCGCGGCGAAAGAGTTGTGCTTGCCTTGCATAACGGAAGTGTCGCGGTAAGAGTCGCTGGCGAGGCCTTGAGCGATGGAACCCGCGGCCAGCAAATAAGAGTACGTAACCTTAGTTCCAAGCGGGTCATTAATGGCACTGTAGGGGAGCCTGGGGTGGTATTCGTCGGGCGTGGCGCCAACTACTAGGCTGCACATGAGCGACGCAACAAATGCTTCATAGCACGCAAAACACCAACGCTTCGAATCGCGGTGTTAGATTAGAACGGCACACACTGCTGCGCACGATTCGGCGCGCTTGACGGTAGAATACAGGACAGCGGTCACATTTTAACCGACGCCACTAAAGCGCAACAAGCACGCGGTCGTTAACCCAGAGCATTAAGAACGGAGAGCATAGACATGGTTTCAGAAGTTAACGGCCCCAGACTTGGGACAATCAATTCGGTCGACAATCGCAATGCGAAAATTGACAAAGCGGGCGCCACAGCCGGAGTGTCTTCGATTGCGGCACCGGGCGCAGACGTCGTGACTCTCACTGACCTCGCCTCGCGCTTGCAGTCGCTGGTCCAATCTGTTGCGGATATCCCGATCTCAGATCAAGAAAAAATCGCAACGTTTCGTCAAGCGCTAGCCGACGGTAGCTACCAGGTCGATTCACAAGCGGTGGCGGAAAAATTGTCCACGATTGAATCCTTGTTGGCAGAGATATCCACCGAAAAATGAACACCTCGTCCGAAATTGATCACACGATCGAGCGATTAAAACGACTTGAATCGCTACTCGAAAAAGAATTCGCTGCGCTCAAAAATCGAGAACGCGAAAAAATCCACGTTCTCAGCGAAGCTAAACAAACCTTAGTCGACGAGATAAACGCGTCATTCAACCAGCACGGCGACGTCATCGAACAATGCATCAATGACAAAGCATCGAGCAAGGGTCGCGAACTTCAAGAACTCATTCGCGTCTGCGCAAAGTCGAATAAAACGAACGGCTGCGCCATCGAATCAAGCCAAACATTTACCACTGCACTACTTGATGTGCTCCGTGGCAGAATCCCGGGCGAAAGAACCTACACCGCGAGCGGCCGTCTAGGAATTGCTGATCGCCCCGAATCTTCTGGTTTCATCAGCGTCTAATCAATCTCGGCTGAAGAAATCTAGACCCCGTCTTTCGATTCAACAATCTGGGTTTCGGCCCGAGGCGAAGATTAAACGTGTCTTAGGTACTTAAGGTCGCAGAATTCATCCACGTCGTGCCTCAGTTCCAAACGCGTAATGGACAATCCCAGTTCTGACATTCTGCTTAAAGTAATGGGCGCTACCGTGTCTGTACTCCACGGAATGGATTCAAACAAAGTTTCCTCCGCACTAGCTAGCCCGATCAGCCAATACCCGCCATCGGCGGTGGGCCCGAGAACACTATGGTGCTTGCGCGTTTCGAGGTCGGCAGAGGCGCGATCAATATCAGATAACTCAAAATCTGCGACGTCAGATCCGATAAGCACGGCGTAATTATGCATCTGCAAAACACTCGCAAACGCGTCTCGCATTCTCTGGCCCAAGTCCCCAGAGGATTGCACTCTAACCGTCCACAGTTCGGCATTTAGCAGACCCTTGAAGTATTCCACCTGGAGCACATTTTCGCAGAACAAGTAGTGCTCGAACAAAACTGATTGCTCCGCGAGACGCAAAGTCCGAGTCAACAATTTTGTATAGATTTCAAATGCGCCAGCAGCTCCGATCGAGGCGGCGAGTCGGGTTTTAACGTGGCCGATCCGAGGTTCGCGCGCGAATACAATGAGTCCGCCTTTCCTACTCACGTGTAATTACTAATGCCGTTGTGTGGAGATCCGTGTGGGAAAGGTTCATCGGTCGTCGGCAGACCCGCGCTGGTAAATCGTGTTTAGTCGCTGTGGCGATACACCAACAAAAAACGCTGCGCGCAAACCCCACATCGTGAGTATTGTCCGGATCACGCCATTGCGCTGCCAGCGACGCGCAGACGTACGGACACGCAGACTTAGGCACTTCGGTGTGACGATCTGCCGCAGCGATGTAGACAATGCGATATCTTCCATTAACGCTATATTCGGAAAGCCGCCACATTGATCGAATAAATCGCGCGAGACAAACATCGCCTGATCACCCGTAGCTATGCCGGTTAATCGCGAGCGCCAGTTCATGAGCCACTCTACTACTCGATAGATAGATTCTTTGCCGTCGAGAAGCACATCGCAACGGCCCCAAAACGCATCGCCGCGTTCACTTAAGGCGGCAATTTCCGACTCCAACTCTTTCGGTAATTTGGTGTCTGCATGGAGGAACAAAAAAACATCGCCGCAGGCGATTTTTGCACCGGCGTTCATTTGCCTCGCTCGACCGGCGCTGGTTTGCACGAGTTGGTCGCAGAGGGGTTTGGCGATGGCCAGCGTGTTATCCGAGCTTTCACCATCAACGACGATGATTTCGTGGCCGAGCTGCCGCCAACCGTCTAGGGCCAGCAAAACCGAGGCGATTAATATCGCCTCATTGCGAACAGGAATGATGACGGAAATACGGCCCATGTGACCGACACAATACGACTACTTAACGAGCGCGCCACTACAACTGCTGCCTTGCCCGGCCGTGCAGGCGAAGCAATGATCGGCAACGGAAATTGGATTTGAATCAAGATCCGTGTCGAGAATTTGGCATAAGTGCGTCGGGCCATTGCGTTTCCCGAATGGCATTTTCAGCATTTGGTTGAAATCGCAGTCATAGACATCACCTTGCCAATCTACACTGATGGTGGTGCGACACATCACTTGATCAAGATTCGCGTCCTGGTGCGCTCCGTGCAATATATTCAGATAGTTCTCGAGTTCGTGGTCGCGGGCCAAAGAATGTCGAAAACGCGCGATCGGCATGTTTGCTAATGTGAGTAAACGGCTAAACTGAATGCCGAAATTACGCTCCAACTCGTCACGATAAGTGCGTTCTAGCTCAACTTGGGAAGGTGGTAAAAATGGACCAGTCGGGTTGTAAACTAGGTTAAGCTCGAGTGCAGAGCCCGGCATGCCATACCCTAGTGCGTTCAGCTCTAGTAATCCCCGAATGCTCTTTTCGAAAACCCCTTTGCCACGTTGCAAATCGACATTTTCGCGCGAGTGACAAGGCATCGATGCTGTCACTTGAACCTGATTTCCCGCTAAAAATTGCGCTAGACCTTGCTGGCCGGGCTCCTCAAGTATCGTCAAATTACAACGGTCGATGACCGTTAGTTGCAGCCCGCGCGCGGCGCTAACGATAGTGCGGAAGTGAGGATTTAACTCCGGCGCACCACCGGTCAAATCGAGCGTGCGAATTCGTCTAGAAGCGGCAAATTTGAGCACCAAGTCGATTGTTTCTAAGCTCATCTCCTCGGTACGATTGGGACCCGCATCGACATGACAATGAGTACACGCTTGGTTACACCGGTAACCTAAATTTACTTGTAAGGTTTCTAGGGTAGCGCGCCGGATCGGTGGGAAATCGTGTTCGAACCGAACCCGTTCAGGAGCTCGTGTAATCGCAGCTATGTGTTGTTCCATGTTCTATACGCGGTCCTGATATTGGATCATTTTTGCTGCTCGAAACATCGGTAGACAACGGTTATTCTACCAGCCTGCGCTCGGAGCGTATCGATTGGATTTATTCCTGCACCGCACAAGTACCCAGCCGTGTCGAGCACTAACAAAAGGGGATTGTTAACGATGGAATCTTCGAGACGCATTAGCAGTATCAGCAAATTTTGCTAACGCTGTACTAGCGAAACTGATCCGGCCACGCTAGAATCCAAAATCTGTTGGGGCCGTAGCTCAGTTGGGAGAGCGTCGCGTTCGCAATGCGAAGGTCGGAGGTTCGATCCCTCTCGGCTCCACCATTCCAAATCCCTTGCTACTTTCGGCACCACGTTGTCCGATTGAGCACGATCTCGCGATGGGAGGCACAGGGCTGTCCCGCCATTGGTGTGGACCGTCGTCCGAAATACTCTTTCATCGCGTCCCTATCGCGGGCGCGATTACCGTCCCTGAATTACATTTTGAAAATCGACGTGTCAAAGCACTAAATTCGCCCCACCGCCGGCCGATAAACCTGCCAAGGGGAGAATCTATGAATATACCGAAGTTGCTGCAACAGGCCGGCGCCTATCTCAATGACGGCGACCCGAATTCTGCTGATATGGTGCTTCACCGTATTCTCAAGAAACAACCAAAGCATGTTGACGCCCTCAATCTTTCCGGCGTTGCTGCCTATCATCGTAAAGACTTCAAGCGCGCTGGATATCTGCTCAAAAAGGTAATTAGCCAGGATCCACATCGTGCTAGCGCGCATCTGAATTTAGGTGCCGTATTCAATTCCTCAAACGCTTTCGGCGAAGCAGAGCAGCATTATTTCACCACTTTGAGGCTCGAACCCGAAAACGCAGTCGCGATGTGCAATCTTGGTAAGAATTTCCTCGATCAGAATAAATATAGTGAAGCCAGAAAATGGCTGGAGAGTTCGGTCATAAATGACTCACAGTATTGGGTCGCGTCACATAATCTGGCGACGTGTTTGCAACGCATGGGGGAGACGGACCGTGCAATTGAAACCTATCGGCGAACTTTAAACATTTTCGACAACCCACTATCGCTGTCGGAGTTGATCGTGAGCCTGCGACGCACGGATCGGTTTGCGGAAGAATACCTGTTAGCTAAACGCTTACTCGGAATGCCGGACGCCGCAGACCTTGCGATAAGTGCTTGGGAGACGCTCTTCGATGCCTGCGATTGGGACGCTATCGAAAGCTCCATTGAGAAAATCATACGACAGTTAGAGGGGCCCGATGCTCGAGCGGAATGTCGAAGCCGCGGCCTACTACTCTTGAATTCTCTAGTTGACGTCGCACCAAAACGCACTTTCGATTGCCATCGTGCTTGGGCAAAATCCTTACCCGCGTTGCCTAGCCCAGGCGGCACGTTCAGTGTGCGAGAGAGCACATCGACGACACTTCGTATCGGTTATATTTCGGGGGATTTTCGCGAGCATTCGGTGGGTTATTTCTGTCGGAATTTAATTGCCAATCACGACAGGCAGCGCTTCGAAGTCTATTGCTACGCCAATAGCATTGTTTCTGACAACGTTAGCCGGCAAATCGCGTCCGCCGCCAACAAGTACCTAGATGTTACTCAGCTGAGCGATCTGGAATTTCGTACAGTGATTAAAAATGATGCTGTCGATATCCTCGTCGACTTATCTGGGCACACACGCGATTCACGGTTGGCAGTAATGAATCGACGATTGGCACCTGTGCAAATTAGTTACCTCGGCTATCCCAACACCACAGGTCTCGACGAAATCGACTTTAGGATCAGTGATCCACATGTCGACATTCCAACCGGGACGCAATATAGCGAAACGCTGCTGCGGATGCCCGAATCATTTCTATGTTTCGGGGAGTTCGACGATGTGGCTAGACGGGCATCGACTCCTGGCACGGACAACGGTCACATAACGTTTGGATGCTTTAACAGCTTACGGAAAATTAATCCGCAAGTGATACGCGCCTGGAGCAGCATTCTAAATCGTGTGCCGAATTCGCGGTTGATCATAAAATCCAAACGCGCGGCCGATCCCATCACGCAAAAGAATTTGCTCGCGATGTTTGGTCGCTACAACATCGATCTCATGCGCATCCATCTTCGTGCACCGACGGAAACCCGGCTCGATCATCTGGATGCTTACAACGAAATTGATATCGCGCTTGATACGTTTCCGTATCACGGAACCACGACCACCTGCGAAGCTTTGTGGATGGGTGCTCCGGTCGTCACATTCACAGGCAATGTGCACGCACAACGTGTGTCTTACTCCATCCTGAAGAACCTTAGCTTAGACACTCTGATCACCTATTCGATCGACGAATACGTCGAGCGCAACATTGCACTGGCGGGAAACCTTGCGGAGTTAAACGAACTTCGGCAACAAGTTCCGCGGCGTCTTAGAGAATCGATACTTTGCGACGCGAGGCGATTTACCAAACAATTCGAGCAAACCGTTGCCACGGCTTTTAATGCGAATAGCAGCCGACCGAGGCAAGTATCGTTCGGCTCTAGCTAAATAGGCGTTCCAAAAAATCGATCAATTGAATGGAACTCAGGTGACATTCGGCGATCAGAGGTTGTGTATAGCAATCACTGGATACCGAGAGAGGCCACCTGAGT
>JBLFWZ010000017.1:0-33164 GCA_047611905.1 Gammaproteobacteria bacterium
TGCGGCGATTGAAATATTAATCAACACACCACATATTGCTGATCTGATCCTCAAAGGCAATATCAGTGACCTTAAAGAAGCAATGGAGCAAAGTGGTGCGAAGGGAATGCAAACCTTTGACATGGCGTTGTTCCAACTCTACAAAGAAGAGCGCATTGATCTTGAAGAGGCATTGAGCAATGCCGATTCGCGAACCAATCTCGAAGCGCGCATCAACTTCGGCTAAGCGTCAATCAAACAAAGACGGCGCCACAGCGCCGCCCAAGAGTGCAAATCGTAACGACCGTGTCTGGGCGGTCGTCGAGACAATCCCCGTCGGAAAAGTAGCAACTTACGGCCAGATAGCGAGACTCGCGGAACTTGCAGGACCGAGCGGCCCACGCCAAGTCGGCTACGCGCTCTGCGCGTTGGCATCCGGCTCCAATATTCCGTGGCACCGAGTCGTAAACGCGAAAGGCGAGTTAAGCCCGCGGGCCGATCCGGACGCGGTAGAATTCCAACTTCTGCTGCTTGAATCGGAAGGTATCGCTTTCGATCACCGACGCCGCATAGACTTGGATCGTTACCAATGGACACTAAAAGCGCAGCCCTAAGCACTCGATCAGTCGCGAAACGTTGGCTGCCATTGCTCGCGATCGTCGCGCTGTTCATTGTGGCCACACAAAATATGCGGCCGGCTCCAATTGCGGCGGTCCAATGTGCGAGCGAGACCGTCGAAAAAACCGTGGACGTTGTGATGTTGAGTGCTAGTTGGTGCCGATATTGTCGCGCTGCGCGACGTTATTTCGTTACCAACAAGGTCAACTATTGCGAGTGGGACATCGAGTTGTCGACGCGCGGCGCCGCGCTATACGAACGTAGCGCGCACAAAGCCATTCCGATTATTTATCTTGGTGACGAAGTTATCGTCGGTTTTAGTCAAGACCAATTATCTCATTCGCTATCCGCCAGAGATCTTATCCCGAGTGAATCTCTTTAAGCCGATAACTGAGCGGTCAATCGATACAAGGTGTGCCCACTCGCCAGATATTTTCGTTCAAACGCACTATTAGGTACTCGCGCGAAATATTCTTGAAGACCGTCGTTCGCAATCCCTAAAGTCCCCAAGGCTAGTTCGAATTCGGCAATGTAAATCTTCCAGTTACTGCGCAATTCCAATCTCCCGCCAAGTGCGATCAAAGCGCCAAATACCGGATGGCCGTGCCAGCGTCGTGGGAGGTGTTTAGCTTTCGGCCAAGGGTTTGGATAGAGCAGAAAATGATGGGCAACGGGCCATGTCCGGGCAGCTGCTAAGCGCCAAAGGTCGACGCAATCGGCGCGCGAAATGTAAAGATTTTTAAGGTTTCGATCGGGCAAGGAGCGCGATAAGCGTGCGCCGCTTTTATCGATTCCGATGACGAGATGATCGGGATAAGCGCGCGCCAGGCATTGTGAGGACTCGGTCGTTCCACAGCCCGAATCAAGGACTACTGGTCCTCCGTGTCGCTCGACAAGTCGGTCGAGTTTAGCGAATGCTGCCTGGTTGTGTTGCGCGATGGGACGCCGATATTCGTGCTCGTGATGCTTGCGTACGGTGTCCACGAGATCACGATGTACGTCTTGTTGGTTGCTAATCACCGAGCGCGATTTGTTGTTAGCTTTCACGATGGCCGCATTAGAATTCCTGCGCGACTATCCGCTGAACACCACATCGCTTGCCTCGAATACGGGACCATCCACACAAACTCGTTTCATCGCAGGTCCTTCATTGGTGCGAATGGCAACTGCACATCCGGCACAGCCACCCACAGCGCACGCCATATATTCCTCGAGTGAAACCTGGCAAGGTAATTCGTAGTGTGCAGCAAGCTCGGCAACCGCTTTAAGCATAGGAGTTGGACCGCACGCAAAAATCTCTATCTCCTCGCGGGCGGCCGTTTCGCGATGTTCGATCCATTGTGCTGCAAGTTCGGTGACGAGGCCATCAAAGCAGCCGGCATATCCCTGGCGACTCGCTAAGCGGCTCGCGACACCCCAATCTTCGAGTAGCGGCATAGCCCCGATTGCTTCTGCTGGCACCCCAGGCACCATAATTTGCGACGGTTTAACCGGAAAAGGGAACGGCACTTCGGAGCCCATGATGACGAAACTCGCGACCGCTTGCTGGCGCAGTCGCTCGGCGAGAAATATCATCGGGGGAATACCGACCCCGCCGCCTATTAGTAGCGCTCGTCGTCGATAGCCTTGGGTTTTAAATGGCTTGCCAATCGGCCCAATCATACTCAAGGGATCGCCGGGTACGCGTTCCCCGAGATGGCGTGTTCCAAGACCGTGGTTCTTAAATAGTAGTTCGATCCAGCCTTGTTCAATGTTGACCCGCATGATCGACATGGGTCGGCGCATCAGCAGTTCGGGTGCGCATCGCACATGCACGAAATGACCCGGCACGGCACGCTCCGCGATACGCGGTGCTTGAACGCGCATCACATGTTGCGCGCCATCGAACGCCGCGCTCGCTAGCACTTGCCCTTGTTCAACTAGAATCGAGTGACGATTGTTAGCCACCAAGACTGTACACCACCCGACCACTAACCAAGGTCATCGTCGTTCTACCGCGCAAGGTTTGATTCAAAAAGGGAGTGTTTTTGCCGCTGCTGCGCAAATTGGCAGCGCTTGCGAGCCACTCCAGATCTTGATCAAATACGCAGACGTCGGCCGGCGCGCCGGGGGCAAGTGTGCCGGCATCGAGGCCAAGAATTTCGCTCGGTGCCTGGCTAACCGCTGCAATCGCCGTGCTCAAATGACAGACATTGCGATTGACGAGCGATAAAAGCGCGGGCAGGAACGTGTCCAAGGTAGACATCCCTGGCGCCGAGAGACTGAATGGTGTTGCCTTGGCATCGGCATCATGCGGTTCGTGGTTTCCGCAGATGGCGTCAATTTCGCGTTTTCGAACGGCCGCTCGTAGACGGGTACGATGCTTAGTTTCCCGCAACGGTGGGTACAAGTGGAAATTATTGTCGTAGGCACCGATGTCTTGATCGGTGTAGAGCAAATTAGCGAGTGCGACGTCCGCGGTAACGGGCACACCGGCACGGCGCGCGCGCATAATCAAAGCGACTGTGCGACTACTCGAGAGCCGACTAAAATGGGCACGCACACCGGTTTCTTCGACGAGGATTAGATCACGATTAACGGCAATGACTTCTTCGGCTTCCGGGATCCCTGGTATACCTAGGCGAGTGCTGACCGCGCCGTCATGCATTTTCCCGCCACGCCCGAGCCAGTGCTCGAGTGGACGAAGGATCACCGTGAGTTCGCAACTCGCGGCATAACCGAGCGCTTGGCGTAGGACCGAGGTATCGGCAATCGCGCGATCGCCATTGGTCACGGCGATGCAGCCACTTTCTTTAAGGGCATACATTTCCGCAAGAACATTGCCTTCAAGCCCGTGGGTCAATGCACCAATGCAATGAACTTTCGCGGCGCGCGCCCGTCTGGCCTGTTGCTTGATGTGTTCTACGACGGACGCATTGTCAGCCACAGGTTGGGTGTCTGGCGTACAACAAATACTCGTAAACCCACTCGCGACGGCGGCCCTGCATTCATTGGCAATGGTGGCTTTGTATTCGAAGCCAGGCTCGCGCAAGTGAGCGCTTAGTTCGACGAAACCCGGGCACACGATCTGGCCGCCGACATCGATTGTCTCCGCCGGGCTAAATCCAGACGGTGGCCGGCCGATGCTCAAGATCCGACCACCATCGATATACAAATTAGCAGTTTTGTCGGTGTTTGATGCCGGATCGATCACCCTACCACCGCGTAGACACAGCGACATTCTAGCTGCCTCCCGCCATGGCTTGGGTACCAATGGCCATGGCCATCACCGCCATGCGCACTGCTATCCCGTGAGTCACTTGCTGCAATATTACGGATTGCGGCCCGTCGGCCACGGTAGAATCGATTTCCACGCCACGATTAATCGGCCCCGGATGCATCACAATTGCATCGTTTGCGGCCATTTTGAGTCGCCGTTCCGTTAATCCGTAAGCCTGGAAGTATTCTTGCGCGCTTGGCAGCAGTGCGCTTTGCATGCGTTCATTTTGTAGTCTCAACATGATCACCACATCGGCGCCGGAAATACCGCGCTCTATCTGGTGAAAAACCTTCGTGCCGAGTGCCTCAACTTGGCTCGGGATGAGTGTCTTCGGACCGACCACCCGCACCTCTGCAACGCCTAAAGTGTTGAGGGCTTGAATTTCCGAACGAGCGACCCGCGAGTGTTTAACGTCGCCGACGATGGCGACCACTAAGCCTTCGAAGTTTTGTTTAACGCGCCGGATCGTCAACATGTCTAGCATCGCTTGAGTCGGATGGGCATGCCGCCCGTCACCTGCGTTGATCACGCTAATGTGAGACGCGACCTGGTTCGCGATAAATTCTGCGGCGCCGCTATTTTGATGGCGCACGACGAACATATCGCAATTCATCGCCTCTAGGGTGCGTAGCGTATCGGCCAGCGACTCGCCTTTGCTCGTCGCACTGGCTTCAATATTCAAATTCATAATGTCGGCGGACAGCCGTTTAGCCGCCAATTCGAATGTACTGCGGGTTCTTGTGCTGGGTTCGAAAAAAAGATTTACAACGGTTTTTCCGCGTAGTAACGGTACGTTTTTTACCGCGCGCTCGCCGACGGGCGCGAAGCGCTCTGCGCTATCGAGGATATCGACTAGTAATTCGCGTCGTAGACCTTCAATGGATAGGAAGTGTTTAAGTCGACCGTGTTTATCGAGTTGGATATTCACAGGCGGTCTTATGCCAGAGCCGCCCGGCTTGTTACTCGCGGGTAACAAAGGCAACGGAGCGCCATGAATCGTCTAATCGTTAAGGCTTTGCTTTGCAAAGTTCTAGGCGCAACGGATCGGGTCCGTGAAGTTTAACATGTTCGCTTGCCTTCAAGCTAAGTCGCATGCCGACCACGTCTGCCTGGATTGGCAGCTCGCGACCGCCGCGTTCGACCAACGCGACTAGCCGAATCGATGCGGGTCGTCCGTAGTCAAAAATCTCGTTCATTGCGGCGCGGATCGTCCGGCCGGTATACAAGATATCATCGACAAGAATTAAATTTCGGTCGTTGACATCGAAGGGCAGGTTTGACGGCTCTACTGTCGGATGCAATCCGATCCGACTGAAGTCGTCTCGATAGAACGCGATATTTAACTCGCCCAATGGACTGTCGGTGTCCAGTTGCTCGTGTAGATGTTGCGCGATCCAGACCCCACCTGTTCGCACGCCAACAATGAGCGGGTTTTCGCACTGCGCGTCGCGCAGGTTCTGCGCTAAATTTTGACTCATTTGGTCGAGCAAATCGTTGACGTCGATATCCATTAATTGACGGCCTGATGGGTGCTCGGCAGTTGTTCGAACCAGGTGTGGAGGATGACCCGCGCAGCATCGGCATCAAGCCCCCGAGAGCTCGAATTTTCATCTTGCGATGCCTCGTAGGACGACAAATGTTCATCCACGAATTCAACGGAACGCGAGTAGCGGCCGGTCAAGCGTCGCGAGAATCGATCAATTGCGTCATCTAACGGGTGCTGGTGACCATCATCATAGGACGGTCGCCCCACGACGAACATGTCAGGCGCCCAGTCATCGATTAGCTTGGTGATGTCATCCCAGCGGGGATTGCCATTTTTCGCCTGAATGGTTTTCAAAGCGGTGGCCGTCCGTGAGACCGTCTGACCGACTGCCACGCCAATACGTCGAGTTCCGTAATCAAACGCCATGACGGTTTGTGCACAATCCTTCAAGGGCATTGCTTAAGCGTGGCCGACGTCGGTAGACATTGCGGTCATGTTCACGCCCATCTGTTCGGCCGCGAGCTGCCAACGTTGCTCGGCAGGGGTATTAAAAATAATTTCTAAGCTTGCAGGCCCACTCAACCATGCATTTTGACTCATCTCTTGTTCGAGCTGACCAGCGCCCCAGCCCGCATAACCCAATGCAACGAGCGATTCTTGCGGTCCGGTGCCGGCGCCGATGGCTTCTAATATGTCGCGTGATGTCGACAGCGCCAATTCGTTCGTCACCTGAATGGAAGATTCCCATGGTGTGGCAGGACGGTGAATAATAAACCCCCGATCGCGATGCACCGGCCCGCCGAGATACACAGGCTGTTGGTCGCTATCGGATAATTCGGATTCGATGTTCATTTGTAGGAAGACTTCCGCGAGTTCGATTTCCAACGGGCGATTTATCACAATACCCATCGCACCTTCGTCGTTGTGCGCGCACAAATAGGTGACCGTTTTGGAAAAATTCGGGTCGTCGAGCGACGGCATCGCGATCAGAAAGTGGTTGGTTAAATCGAATGAGTCCATAACGTTGCAGGGCGTGAAATCGGCCACAAGTGGCGACTGGTGAATTAGCGTTTCAGGGTCGATTAGTATTCATCCACGGCGCGCATCTTACAAGTCGAAAACGTCGACAAACGCGCATGCAGGCATCACTGCCGATTTGAGCTTCGCCCCGCGAGGCTGTGGACCCCACCTTGCAGACGTTTGAGTGATGATTTAGCGACTGGAGAACTTGTCGCTATTTAAGAATTTCCACGTTCGGGTCACGTGTAAGATATCGATTTCCTTTAAGAAATCGTCAGGGAAACGCGCAAACGGCGCAGCCAACTCAACAATTCTCACGGCTGCGTCATCTAATACTTTCTTTCCAGATGATCGTCGCACCGTAATTTCTCGAACCGAACCATCAGGATTGAGCGCGACGTCGAGCAATAACGAGCCCGACAAGTCTTTGCGCCGCGCTTCGTCGGGGTAATTAATATTGCCGACTCTTTCAACTTTCGCACGCCACGCTTCCATGTAGGCGGCAAACCGGTACTCCTTAGTACTGGCAGAGATAAACTTACGGCGTGGGCGGCGTGCGCGCAGTTCCAGTTTTTGCTGCAATTCCGCGTCGAGACTAGCCATCGCAAACGATCGAGTGATAAGTTGAGCAGCGGTGGGTAGTGGCTGCGTTGCAACTTTTGGCCGCGGCTGTTCTTTCGGTGGGCTCACCGGCGCTACTGGAGCATCAGGTTGTGGCCGTGATTCGGGTTCCGGTTTTTCAAGATCTGCTTGAGGCGCTTCAGTCACAAGGCGTTCCGGCGCCGAGGACGGTGCCTGTGCTTCGGCGCTCTGCGCTTGTGCCGGTGCGCGCTCATCAGTGGCGGCGGGATCCGGAACTTGCTCGCGTGTTTGCTCGACAGCTGGTGCCGAGGTTGCGGCGATTTCAGGGGATGGCGCTGGAACAGGCGCTTCGATCGGGGCGCTCGGGCGTTCGGCTTGCTCGCTATTGCCGCCGCCTTGCAGATTAGATTGGGCGAGCATGTTGGCGTCTTCTGGTGGTTTCTCAGACCGCCGCGTGACGAGGATCACCTCAAGCGATTCAAAGCGAGATTCGGGGATTGGCTCTGGTGTAAAACTGATGCCCATCACCACCATGGTGTGGACAATAATTGCGAGGCAAATGGTTAAACCGAGCCGGTCTCCCGAAGTCGCTGTGGGTTTAATTGCGATTGCGCTCATAGCGCTACGGCCGGAAGTGTTTCTGTTGTGCTACGCAAACCGGTTTTGTACGCCATTAATCGTGTCGATGTGGGTAACAAAAAAATCTCTTGGCTAAAATCGCAGAGCGCGGCTGATGTCGCTGTTAGTAGCACCTTGGACCGGCCATTATATCGGCAAATGTCGTGCAACTGGGTCAAACATTCAACGTTTGAGATGCCCAGCAATACATTCGACCAGTTGATCGGCGATTGCGATGTCGAATTGCGATTCTAACTCACGCATGCACGTCGGGCTGGTGACATTAATCTCGGTCAAGTAATCGCCGATCACGTCCAAGCCCACGAAAATGAGGCCCCGGCGCTTTAACTCTGGTCCGACGATTGCACAAATCTCGCGGTCGCGCTCGGTCAGCGGTTGGCCGCGGCCCGTCCCACCGGCGGCTAGATTTCCGCGTAGCTCGCCGACCGACGGCACCCGGGCTAAGGCGTAAGGTATCGGTTCTCCGTCGATCATAAGGATGCGTTTATCACCGTCGACGATCTCCGGAACGTAGTTCTGCACCATGCAAAACGTTTTGCCATGGTGAGTGAGTGTTTCGTAGATAACACTCGCGTTGGAATCACCCGCTGTTACGCGAAATATAGAAGCGCCGCCCATACCGTCTAGTGGTTTGATGATTATGTCGCCGAATTCGCCTAGAAAGCGCTTAATCTCAGCGGCATCGCGCGTGACCAAAGTGCTCGGACAGACTTCGGCAAACCAGGCGGTGAATAGTTTTTCGTTCGCGTCGCGTAAGGCGCGCGGATCATTGACGACCACACAGCCGCGCGCTTGGGCTTGCTCTAAGAGATAGGTCGCGAAGATATATTCCGTATCGAAGGGCGGGTCTTTACGCATCAAGACAATGTCGAGATCGGCCAACGCAATTTGTTGTCTATCGCTAGTAAATTCATACCACTGCTCGAGCGAATCTTTAACCGTCACAGTTTGCGTATAAGCAAAAGGCACGCCGTCGCGCAGGCCGAGATCATTGAGCTCCATGTAGTGGATGTCCCAACCGCGACGCTGAACCCCTAATAGAATCGCTAAGGTGGTGTCTTTTTTCGGATTTATATCGCTGATCGGGTCCATTACGACGCCAACGCTGACACTCATGATTGCTGATCTCTTATTGCCCTACTCGGAGCGACACCTTAGCATAAGCGGCGAATTTCGATGCGTAATTTACTGCAGGAAAAGCATGTCCCAAGAGACGAGAACTATCCGTATCGCGACCCGCAGCAGTGCTCTCGCAATGTGGCAAGCGGAGCATGTGAGCGCGCAATTAAGGCGCGCTCATGCCGGTCTTGTCGTCGAGTTGATTCCGATCACGACAACGGGCGACAAAATACTTGATCGACCGCTCGCTAAAATTGGCGGCAAAGGGTTATTCATCAAAGAGCTCGAACAAGCCCTGTTCGACAATCGCGCCGATATTGCTGTCCATTCAATGAAAGACGTGCCGGTCGAGACGCCTCCAGATCTAGACATCCCCGTGATTCTGGAACGCGAAGATCCGCGCGATGCCTTAGTCACGAAAACGGGCATCGGTTTCGCGCAATTGCTCCAGGGCGCGACGGTTGGGACCTCTAGCTTACGTCGTAAAAGCCAGTTGTTGGCGCAGCGAGACGACCTCGAATTCCGCGACCTTCGTGGCAACGTAACGACACGAGTCGACAAACTCGAGCGCGGCGAATTCGATGCCATTGTGCTGGCCTCGGCGGGATTGATGCGTCTTGGATTAAACGCAAAGATCGCGCAGCGATTCGCCATTACGGAATTAGTGCCGGCGGTAGGTCAAGGCGCAATCGGAATTGAATGTCGCGCCGACGATGGGAACACCCGCGCGCTAATACAAGTGCTGCACCATCACGACAGCGGAATTCGAGTTGCCGCAGAACGCGCAATGAGCGCCTTTCTGGACGGTGGATGCGACATACCGCTCGCTGCTCATGCCACTTTGAGCGGTGACGTCATGACCTTGTCCGGACTGGTCGCGAGCGTCGATGGCCGACACATTGCGCGCGACGAGGTTTCGGGTCCAAGTGAGACGGGAAACGATATGGGCCGCACGCTCGGTGCATCGTTGGTTGCCGCCGGAGCACGTGAGATCCTAGATGAATTGCGGGCTGATTAATCACCATCGAACAGCATTCTGATAGTCCTCTCGACATTGATTTTTCGCGGCGCGGCGGGTCGTTCGCGAGTACTGGAGACCGTCACGAGATGCCCGATACCTTGCAAGGCTTAAGCGTTCTCATTACTCGACCTGCAGCGCATGCCGTGAGTCTGTGCGAGCGGGTCGAATTTGCCGGCGGTATAGCGATCCACGCACCAATGCTTGAGATCCGGTCCGTGTCCAACCCCTCGAACACGTCCAAAATTGATCAGCTCGAGCGCTACGAGAAAATCATTTTTATTAGCCGCAAT
Organism: Gammaproteobacteria bacterium; assembly: GCA_047611905.1. Classification (GTDB taxonomy): domain Bacteria; phylum Pseudomonadota; class Gammaproteobacteria; genus UBA11873. The sequence goes on from JBLFWZ010000017.1 coordinate 10,014, forward strand.
GCGGTTAACTACGGCCTCGCAGAACTTGCGATCAATCAGCGTGGTCTCACATCGCAGCAACTCTTCGCGGTCGGTCCGGGAACCGCGAAATCTCTTCAAGAAAGTGGTTTTGGGCCCGTTTCAATTCCTGTTGATGAATTCTCCTCGGCCGGCTTGCTGCGCCTAGGTGCCTTACAAAAATCCGAGCTTGTGGGCGCTAAAATACTGATTTTTAGAGGGTTGGGTGGTCGTGAGCTGCTTTCGGAGACGCTTCAGTTGCGCGGAGCTGAGGTCGATTATTGCGAAGTATACGAGCGTGCCGAGCCACAGTTTTCTCTCACCGAAACGCTGGTCAGTGCGCAGGCGAGCACCCCTACGATTGCAGTCGTGACGAGCCTCGACAGTCTGAATAATTTGGCTAAAAAAATCCGCGCCGAGGCATTAATCGAACTATTCGATATGCCCTTAGTCGTGGTCGGGGCGAGAATTGCAAGGGGAGTTGCGGCACTCGGTTTTACGAACCCGCCTGTGATCGTCGATAATCCCGATGACGACACGATTATCGATACCCTTACCCGCTGGGCAATGGACGAATTATGAGTAGTGACGAAAACCCAAAATCTAGCGAAACGCAGGCCACTAGTGATTCTCAAGAGCCCTCGGACGTAGAGCCACAGACTAATAGCACAATCGACGAGCAGGACGGCGATATCGACACTGATATTGATATTGATGAAATTGAGCTCGACGACATCGACACGGACCGAACGAATCTCGAGCCGCAAGCGAGCCCGCCGCCTCGCCAAAAGCTGAGCGGCATTACGATCGTTGTGGGACTCCTGTTACTCTTCGCGATTATTGTTCTCGGTGGTGCGGGATATTACTGGCAGCAAAACGTCTATCAGGCCGACCTAGAAATCCTACGCGAACAAGTCCGCGCCCTTAGCGGTGCCCAAACGCAATCCGGCGCCAATCTCGAACAATCGATAGCCGCCGCCGCCGAGGTCGCCGAATCCGCCCAGGCGCAAGCAGGTTCACTAGGTTCCAAAATCGACGCGGCTTTGGCCGCACAGAACGATTTGCAACGATCTGTCGGCGCGTTGTACGAAAAGGAAACGCAAACCTCGGTAGATTGGGTGCTCGCAGAAACCGAGTATCTCGTACTCGCTGCAACACAACGACTCGCACTCGAAAGAGATGTTGAAACGGCAATCGCTGCCTTGCGTGCAGCGGATCAGCGTCTGCGCTCTGCTGAGCACCCGGATTTAATCCCGATTCGAGAGCAGATTATCAAAGACATCACGGCGCTCGAGGGCGTTAACCAGCCACCCGTTGAGACCCTAGCGATTTATCTGGCGACGGAAATTGGTCGCGTGGACGATCTCCCGACAAAGCCAATTGCCGAAGAAGTGACGCCTTTCTCGTCCACGCGAGCCGGCGAGTATGCCGCCGAAGATTGGCGTCGGTTGGGTTATGCGATTTGGTCCGATCTAGTCGACCTAGTTGAAGTGAAGGATGCGGATTTACCGGACAGCGTGTTGTTTGATCCAGAGCTGCGTTATTTTCTGCGGCAAAATTTAAAGATCGAATTAGCGTCTGCGCGTCTTGCTGTATTGCGACACGACAAGGGAAACTTGGGCGCTTCAGTCGATTTAATTAATGTGCTGTTGGAAAATTATTACGACACCAGCCACGCCAAGGTCAAAAATCTCACTAAAACATTGAATGAAGCGAAAGAGACAGATTTGATGCCGGCGATGCCGAGTATCACCTCAAGTCTCGATGTGATCAGAAAATACCGGCTAGCGCGCCCAGCAAATTCGGGATCAGCCCAGTGAAATTATTAGTTACCGCCATGGTGTCGCTGGCAATCGCCGTGCTGCTTGGCCATTTCATCTCCGATGACGCCGGCTTCGTGGTGATTGGTTATGGTGGCAAGGTTTTTCGGACCAGCTTTGTTTTTTTTCTCGTTCTGCTTGTCCTCGGCTGGGCTACGCTTTATTACGCGTGGCGCATTTTATATCGATTTCTGACGATAAAAACCCGTTTGCAAGGGTGGACCGGCGAGTACCGCGCGAAGCGCTCAAAGCGCGCACTCGCCAATGGGCTCATTGCCCTGGCGGAAGGAAATTTTACGCGCGCCGAACAACTGCTCAGCCGCGGCGCAGATGACGAACTGGCGCCAGCGATCCACTATCTCGGCGCTGCAGAAGCCGCTCAGGCGCAAAATGCCGTTGATCGTCGCGATAATTATTTGAGCCTTGCGCGCGCCGCGATGCCATCGGCAGAAGTCGCAATCGGGATCAAACGAGCGCAAATGCAGTTGGCGAACAATCAAGTCGAGCAATCGCGAGCTACTTTGGAGTACTTGGCAGATCGACACCCCGACAACAAGCAAATACTGGCACTGCAGCAGCAGGCCTACCAGGAGGTTGGTGATTCCGGCGCGCTCCTTCGCCTACTCCCAGCTTTGCGCCGGCATCGCGTTTTTGATGCCGATCGGATGGCTGTTTTGGAACGTGAAACGGCGACGCAACTTTTATCGCGAAATTTTCCATCACTTGATGAGCTCGATGAAACTTGGAATGGCCTACCTAAAGTAGCGCGCAGCCTAGCGCCATGCCTGGCATTGTATTGCCGACAGCTGGTGGCCCTCGGCCATCACGAAGAAGCAGAAAAATTACTCCGTAAAAGCCTTACTCGGCAATGGCACCCGGATACAGTGTGCGAATACGGTGAGGTCCGAATCCATAACGCCGCGCTGCAATTAGAGCGGGCCGAAAGCTGGTTGGTATCGCGTGCAGAAGATGTCGATTTAATTCTAGCGCTGGCGAAACTAAGCGTCGCCGCAGATTCCTGGACGAAGGCGCGTGAGTACGTGGATCAATTAATTGCTCTTGCCCCGTCTCCTATCGCCTACCATTTGCTTGCCGAAGTTCACGAGCAGGCGAATGAGGCGGACGATGCCGGGCTTGCGCGCCGCAAAGGTTTGGCTCTGGCTACCCAGCCGGCTAGGGCGCTGGCGGTTCTTCCGGCTTAAATTTTACTTGCCGGCCTTTTTCGGCCGTCGCTCGGGCAGACTCCGTGCGCTGCGCAGCCAGCGGGTGAGCGGCCACCAATATTCCCTATCTCCCGCCGTCGCAACCGGCGCAAATTCGAAAATAGACAGCCCTTTTTCGGCCGCTCGAATGTAATTCGTGCTCTGGCGAAGCATCGTGATGAAAGGGAATTTTCGTCCGGACGGAAGTTTGAGTTCAAACAAGTAGTCTTCAAGTTCGTTGGCGATTTGCGAACCCTCACGGACTCGATTTGCAACGGTCGTGAGTTTTACATCGGTCTCGACGAGGTTGCGCAATTCGCGCAGTTCCCGCAAAAATCGTTGTGCCGCGCGAATGTCTATGGGCGAAGGCACCACAGGTAAGACGATGGTCTGCGCGCGGCGGACTAAGGTCGCCAGTTGATCGTCGTGAGTTCGAGACGGCGCGTCCATAATCACGATCTCGGTACTACGCGGCACCCGCACGCGATTTTTCGACGCGCCGTCCACGGCAGATATTTTTGGGCGATCCTTGGGTCTCACACTCAGCCAATCAAGGCTGCTGCCTTGCGGATCGTAGTCGACCAGTGCAACTTTCGCGCCTTCAGAGGCAAAGTAACCTGCCAAATTCGTCGCAACGGTCGTTTTGCCGCTCCCGCCTTTGGCGTTCAATACTAAAATTGTGCGCATGTCGATGGACCTTAGACTGTCAGACGAAGCCCTATTATAGCCGGACGTTATTTTATTTTCTTAGATCAACAACTAGACATAAACGCGGACTAGTTGACACCTCTAGGCATCAAGCGATGTCATTCCGATAAATTCGACAGCTCGTGGTAGCGAGCTGGTGGCGAATTTCATCACTGTCGCACAATTAAGGAGCGCTGCAACGGTACGGCGCTTATGAACCGACTTAACCGCGCTCAAATTTCCGCTAGAGCTGGGACGCGGATGTCGGGTTGCTGAGTGCAAATTCTACAGCGTGCAGGCATATTACCCGCCATGCGAATTACCGATAAGCGTAGTACCGACATATACGTGCGGCTATTAGGGCACGTGCGACCCTATTGGCGGATATTCGCTTTGGCAATCGGCGGTATGCTGGCGTTAGCTTCCACTGAATGGATGCTCCCGGCCCTCCTTAAACGACTAATCGACGAAGAATTCTCGCGCGCCTCCGTCGATATATCCCTGACATTGCCGCTGTTGTTGATCGGACTTTTCTTCTCGCGTGGCGTTCTGAGTTACGTCAACACAGTTGCATTAGCCTGGATTTCGCATCGCACTGTAATGGATTTGCGGAGCGCAATGTTCGGCAATTTAATCGACCTGCCGTCGGCTTTTTTTGATCACCGTGGTTCCGGTGAACTCGTATCCAAATTTACTTTTGATGTCACTCAGGTTTCGCAGGCAACCACCCGAGTACTTACCGTTTTGGTCAAAGATAGCGCAGTAATTGTCGCCTTGCTTGCCTACCTTTTTTATATTAACTGGAGTCTCGCGGCTTTCCTGCTAGTGCTCGCACCGCCGGTTGCCTTCGTTGTCTATCGGGTCTCGGGACGCATGCGCGAGAAAAGCCGCCAACTGCAACAATCGATCGGAGAACTGAATCAGATCGCCGAAGAAGGGATCCGCGGCCAGCGCGAAATTAAAATTTTTGCCGGGCAAGCGTTCGAAACAAAACGTTTTGCACGAGCAATAAACAACGCGCGCGGTTTTCAAATGAAAGTCGTGCAGACCTCAGCCGCTACCGTGCCGATTATTCAGCTGTTAATTGCCTGCGGCATTGCAACAATGATCGTTTTCGCTCTACGTGAAGCCGCCACAGGGGCGATGTCGCAAGGCGATTTCGTCGCGTTCGTCACGGCAACCGCGTTACTCCTTCCGCCGATTAAGCGAGTCACTGGAGTCAACGAATTTTTGCAGCGTGGATTGGCAGCCGCCGAAAGCGTATTCGCGTTGATGGACCAGCCTCATGAACGCTCCGACGGGAACATCCGCCTCGATGGGGCTCGCGGCGCCGTAGAATTCGACAACGTCAGTTTGTCTTTTGCAGACAATCCAGTCCTACATGACATCACGTTGAAAATTGAATCTGGAGAAGCGGTCGCATTCGTCGGTCCGTCCGGGGGCGGTAAATCGACCTTGCTCGATTTAGTTGCGCGCTTCTACCATACCAACAACGGGGTGGTGAGAATCGATGGACATCCAATCGACGAAATCGATTTGGCGAGCCTCCGTCAGGCAATTGCGTACGTCGGCCAAGACGTTATTTTGTTCGACGACTCGATATACAACAACATTGCTTATGGCGGATTGCGCGATTCGACCGCCGATGACGTACGCCAAGCGGCTCGAGCCGCTAACGTGTTGGAGTTTGCCGACAACTTACCGCAAGGTTTAGACACCACGATTGGCGCTAATGGAACCCGACTATCGGGCGGACAGCGCCAACGAATCGCAATTGCGCGCGCGTTACTGAAAAACGCGCCTATTCTAATTTTTGATGAAGCGACCTCGGCACTGGATACTCAGTCCGAGAGAGAGATTCAATCCGCGCTTGCGCGGATCCGCAAAGGTCGCACCAGTTTGATAATCGCCCATAGATTATCGACAGTTGAAGCGGCTGACAGGATCGTCGTGCTCGACAAAGGCCGGATCGTTGAAACCGGTACCCATGTAGAACTAATCAAAAATAACGCCGCCTATGCGCGTCTGGCAGCCTTGCAAGTGGCGCCGGATGTCAGGAGTGACGGTCTGGTAGAGACCGAAGATTTTACTTAACAGTGATCGTGATCCGGTCAGACATCACCGCTGGCTGATGTGCAATGTGTGCGAAGTTTCCTAACAAGAGTTGTAAAGAATGATCGCCGGCGCTGAGTTCTAAGGTGACTTCTGTTTGTCCGCCACCGAAATGCCGGTGCTGGTCGTCATTAGGTATCGGCTGGGCTAAATCGGGTAACGCTGTATCGATCAATAAGTGATGGTGACCGGTGTTTTCAACGGTCACCCCTGCCGGAGCCACACCGAATCCATTGCGCAGCCCGAACACGACGGTAACAGGGTTGCTAACTACCGCGCCATTGGAGGGGGAAACAATATAAGCATTCGGGTGTTCGGCATGGTTTGCGGCGCTGTGTAATATCAGGCAGAGAAAAACCATCAATCGGCTAATACGCATCATATCAATTCTCTCTAATTGGCTGGTTTGGTCGAATAGGTGAGCCTACAGTTTTCGTGGTTTAAATCGCTTCACGCGATAGATCAATTGGTCCGCTCGCGTTTGAACTTTGGCGTAGCGGACGGTTGTGTAGAGCCTGGTTATCGCGTCAATGTCTTCCGATAAATCCGCTCTGATACAAGTTACCCGTTGCGCAAAATCAACGGCGCCCTCACTCGGTTCACGTGTGAATCCAATTCGCGTCAGCTTATGACAAAACAGTGCATATGCGTGTGCCGCAAGATCAACCCGAGGTGGACGCGATCTTAGAACAAACACTGCGATCAAGGCCATCAGTAAAGCGAGTCCGGCCGTGAGCATAAAAATTAGATTCGCGTAGTGCCAATCCTCTAATCCAAAATCTTCCAGTAATTGTCGCTGGCGCTTCGGAGTATAGCCTAGGACCCACTGGCTCCAGTTATAGTTCATCGCGTCCCATAGATCACCGACGCCACGAAGTAGGTTTAGTGATCCGAAATCGCTACCTAAGATCGGCAACAGCGAGCGCTGCGGTAAGGCTCGGCTAATTCCTAGCGAAACGCGCTCTGGCGCAACCGCGCCGGTTGGATCGACTCTGATCCAACCAAGCGGGTCTAAGTACACCTCGGCCCACGCGTGGGCGTCGCGTTGGCGGACGATCATGTAATCGGAAAGACTATTATATTCCCCACCCTGATAGCCAGTTACTACTCTGGCAGGAACCTGCGCGGCTCTCATTAATGTTACAAAAGCCGCCGCATAGTGTTCGCAAAAACCTTCCCGAGAGTCGAACAAGAATTCGTCTATTGAGTCTCCACGCAGCGCTCGCGGTGTCAGAGTGTAATTAAAGGGTTGACGATTGAAGTGCTTCAGCGCCTTGTCGACGATTTCCGCATCGTTCGATGAACTTGCACGCCAACTGGCGGCTAATCGACGTGTTAATGGATGAAAATTTTTCGGTAGTTTTAGCGCCGCCGATCGTTCAGATTCAGTGATCGTGGTGATCTTAAAATCGGTCTGCGATTCGAGCGTGTAACGCTGCCGGCGCTTTAATCGTTTTCTGCTCAGCAAACGTCCGTCACTTGTTCGGCGTGCGTCGCCATCGAATTGTGTGACCGCGTCTAGGCCAAATAACCAGCGTTCATAATGCGGTTCGATCGTGACGGAGTATCGATATACCGGCCCACTACTGCGCAACGGATGCGCTGGTCCATCTCCAATATGACCCGCTGTCCAGGTGCGACCATCGGTGTGCCACATGATGGGTCCCCGCCAATAGAGGTCTTGGGCGCGCGGTGCGGCGCCGTCGAATGCGACGCGAAAGGCAATTTCATCCGACACGCCCAGTTCCGTGATGTGACCAATCGACATCTCACTCGACAGTCCGGTGACCGCCGTGCTCGACGCTTGTTCGACACCCCATAACGGCCCCGGTATACGCGGAAACAAGAAGAATCCGACAATCATTAGGGGGATCGCCTGCGCAACATACCCGCCGGCTAAGCGCACGCTGCGCAGCGGCCCTAGGGTACCGCCCGGCGCATTGAAACTGATCAATCCGCCCGTGACGACCATCACGATCAGTAACATGAATGCCGCCGTAGCGAGAGTTTGCGAATAGAAGAAGTTTGTTACAACGAGGAAATAAGCGAGAAACATCGTGATGTAATAATCGCGCTCTCGGTTTAGTTCGAGCATCTTAAGGCCGAGTAAAGCCGTTAGCAGAGCGACCCCAGCGTCGCGCCCAAGTTGTCCTTGATAACTGATATAAATCGCAGTGAACGCCGCAAGCGCCAGTAGTTGTTTCAAAATCCACAACCACAGGTGCTGTCGCGTAGGCAAGGGTAATAAGTTGAATTCGCCCAGTACGCGCCAGGTTGCTAGTGCACAAAAACAAACGAGTAACCATGGTGAAAAACGACTCGCGTGAGGGATCAAGGCGAGTACCAAGCACAGCAACGCCCAAAAGATATGTTGCCGTTGAATATCGCTTCGGTCGCCAGCTCTCATTAAAACAGCGCCAGCGCGCTTAGGCAGGCATGGCGGTGTGGCCCACCTGAATTCGGCTCAATCGTGAGCTCGGGTAACTCAAGAGCGTAATCTAGGCCTAAGCGCTCGGCCTCAACGATCCATTGCGACAGCTGGCATAGGCGCGCTTCGGTATTGCCCATCACCGCGGTATCCGCCCACCGCAAGCGCACCTCAGCCGAGCCACCGCCAGTAAATCGTTTGACCAAAACGGTGTCCTGCTTAGCGAGATTTTTCCACGCAATGGTTCTTACCGGATCACCGGCATGATATGGGCGAAAGCCCGCAAAATCGTCGTTTCCTTGCGTGACGCCGACGTTCGATTGTCCGATCGTGCGGGTGTCGAGTGGTATCGCGAGCGAACCGATTGATTGCGGATAGACTAAGCATCGCAGCGGTGTCTCGAAGTAACCCCAGGCGCGCAGGATGCCAAGCGGAAACACCGACGCTATGCGTACCCGAGCCAGGGGCAGCACGCCGCGGTTTGCGGTGGCGAGCGTGAGATTCATCGTCGCAATTGAACCGGGTTCGATACTCGCAATTTCCGTGTGAGGGACGGCACGCCGGCGCCGCCACCAGTGATTTGACAAGCGCGGCCAATGCGACAGGTGGATGTTATAACGCTGCCAGCCACCGGTATTTTCAATGGCTAATTTAAAAGTCGCATCACTGCCGGCAAATACCGGTTGTGCATCCCCAGCAATGTGAGACAGGCCGGTCAAGTTGCGATAAGTGTGCAAAACGCCGATCAAAAAAATGCCAAAAAGTAGGAACGCCAAAAGATAACCCAGCGCGTTATCGTAATTCACTGAGCCGAGCAAAATAACGAATACCATCGCTCCAAGCATGAGGCCGTGCTTAGTCGGGAAAATATAGACCCGCTTGCGATTGAGCGTGCTGCGGATTTGCGACGCGGGCGCCGTCGCAACGGTGCTCACGGAATTGGCACGGCCTTGATTAGCTGCGCGGCCAGATCCGAATCTCGTCCATCGAACCCACCACCTAAGCGATGCGCAACGACGGAAGGCAGAATACTTTGTACATCTTCTGGCAGAACATGGTTGCGGCCGTCCATCAACGCCCACGCTTTGGCTGCCTGCACGATGGCCAAGCCCGCACGCGGCGACAACCCTTGGGTAAACATCGGTGCCGAGCGGCTAAACGATAGTAAATCTTGGATATAGTTAAGCAGCGGCTCCGCCACATGCACGCTGGTTGATTGTTGCTGGAGCTGGCGGAGTTTCGCTATGTCAAACAGCGCCTCGATTCGATTAAGCATGAGTCGCCGTGGTTCGCCGCTAAGTAACTCGAGCTCGGCTTCGCGCGACGGATAACCAATCGAAATTCGCATGAGGAAGCGGTCGAGTTGTGACTCCGGTAATGGAAATGTACCGATTTGGTCGGATGGATTCTGTGTCGCAATCACAAAGAATGGATCAGGAAGTGGATAAGTTTCCCCGTCGACTGTGACTTGGCGTTCCTCCATCGCTTCTAACAACGCGCTTTGGGCTCGTGGTGTCGCGCGGTTTACCTCGTCGGCAAGCAACAGTTGGGTAAATATTGGCCCTCGGTGAAAGCTAAATACGGACGTCTCGCGATCGAAGATAGAGACGCCTATGACGTCCGCAGGCAACAAATCGCTGGTAAATTGGATTCTTTGAAAGCTAAAGCCCAATAATTTCCCTAACAGGTGGGCGAGCGTTGTTTTGCCGACCCCGGGCAGATCTTCGATGAGTAAGTGTCCACCAGCTAGTACGCATACGAAAGCCAGGCGCAGCTCTAGTCGTTTGCCGAGAATTATCTCCGACGCCCGATCAAGTGCTTGGTCCAATAATATCTTCGCAGCCTCGGCGGATTGTTCGATTTCTACCGTCGGCGCGTAACTTAAAGATTTATTCATTTCGGTCGACTAACAGAACAAGGTTGCATTTATTTGGGATCTCGGATTCTTAAGCATCGTCTCGGCGCCGAACTCGGGCTTAAATCCAGGGCACTAGCATGGAATTCGGCGGCGCTCGAAAAAGCTTAAACAACATGGACCACTATTTCTATGTTGCAGTTCGTATAACGGCACAAGAGTCGGACAAGATTAACGTCAGCAAGGAATTATTGTGGATAAATACGATTATGTAGTTATCGGTAGTGGTCCCGCAGGACAACGTGCGGCGATTCAATCAGCCAAGCTAGGACATTCGGTTTTATTAATTGAACGATATTCGCGGGTGGGTGGCGCGTGTCTACATACCGGAACGATCCCGAGTAAGACGCTGCGCGAAGCGGTGTTGTATCTCAGTGGTTGGCGCCAGCGTGGATTTTACGGTCGCAGCTATCGGGTAAAGGAACGCATCAGCGCGGAAGACCTAATACAGCGTCTAGACATTACCGTACGCCAAGAAGTAGAAATCCTGCAGCATAAGATGCATCGCAATTATGTAGCGACAAAAATTGGTAGCGCGTCGTTCGACGACCCGCACCACATTCGCATCGAGCGCCCGGGCGACGACCCGGAGATCGTCGAAGCCGGAACAGTATTGATTGCAACGGGTTCGCGACCCGCGCGGCCGAGCAATGTTTCGTTCGACTCACCGAACGTGGTCGATAGCGACCATCTCTTACAGATGGAGACTTTGCCGCGCAACTTGGTAGTGGTCGGTGGCGGCGTGATCGGCATGGAATATGCCTCGATGCTAAATGCTCTAGACATAGCCGTGACAGTCGTTGACGGGCGCACAGAAATTTTGAGTTTTCTGGATCGCGAAATCGTCGACGAATTTGTTCATCATTTACGCGATCGCGGGGTGAAATTACGCCTCGGTGAAACGGTTGCGTCCGTTGAACAGCTGCCAAGGAACGCTGTCGTCGTGCACCTTGAAAGTGGCAAGCGCATCAAGGCCGACATGGTGTTGTTTGCCGCAGGACGACTGTCCAACACTGAGGATTTGCGTCTCGAAAACGCCGGCCTATCGCCAGACGAGCGCGGACGCATCGCGGTCGACGAACATTACCGAACCGAGGTTGGTCATATTTACGCGGCGGGAGATGTGATCGGGTTTCCGGGACTTGCGTCTACCTCGATGGAACAAGGGCGTCATGCCGCCTGTCACGCATTTGGCGGGACCTTACTCAATATCCGCGAAGATTTGTATCCGTTTGGCATCTACGCCGTCCCCGAAATGAGTGTGGTTGGCAAAACGGAAGAAGAATTACGCGCTGCGGACATTCCTTACGAAAGCGGCACTGCGCGATTTCGTGAAACCTCACGCGGTCAAATCCTTGGCTTGCGAGAAGGCTTGGTAAAATTACTCTTTCACCTTGAAACACGTGAATTACTCGGCGTGCATATCGTTGGCGAGGGGGCGACCGAGCTCGTGCATATTGGGCAAGCGGTATTAGCTCATCAGGGCAAACTCGATTATTTCGTGAACGCCGTATTCAACTACCCGACCTTGGCCGAAACATACAAAATCGCGGCACTCGACGCGTTTAACAAAATGGGTGAAGCGAGCGTTACGAACCTGCGACTGTTAGAGACTCAATCAGCATAGAGCCGGTGTGGATGTTGCCCCGCCGATCGACATCGGCGGCGCAAGTAACGATGTTCTTGAACATTTCTGATAGATTGCCAGCGATGGTGATTTCTTCCACCGGAAAAGCGATCGCCCCATCCTCTACCCAAAAGCCGCTCGCGCCGCGCGAATAATCACCCGTCACCATGTTGATTCCAAAACCCATCAGGCTCGTCACGACGAGACCCCGACCCATTTGAGCGACGAGTTGCTCGAAGCTCAAATCCTGGTGCGAGACACTGAGATTGTGCACGCCCCCGGCGTTACCGGTGGGCGGTAAATCTAGACGCCGTGCCGAATAACTGCCAAGTACGTAGCCCGTTAGCACGCCGTGGTCGACGAGGTCGCGCGCCGAGGTTTTTGCACCTTCGGCGTCAAATGGTGCGCTGCCAAGCCCACGTAGAATGTGCGGTGCTTCGACAATTGACAGATGATCCGGGAAAATTTTCTGACCAGCACAATCGACCAGAAACGATGCTTTGCGGTACAAACTGCCGCCGGAAATTGCGCTCACAAGATGTCCAACCAGGCCACTCGCCACAGGTGCTTCAAATATCACCGGCACCTTTTCGGTAGCGACTTTGCGTGCGCCGAGTTTCGCCATCGTGCGATCGGCCGCCGCGATGCCAACCGACTCAGGTGCGGCTAACTCGGCAGCATTGCGCGCAAGCGAATACCAGTACCCGCGTTGCATTGCTTGCTCGTGCTTACCGACCACAATGCAACTGAGCGAATGGCGCGATCCGGAGTAGGCTTGCGCAAACCCGTCCGTATTTGCATAGCCGCGGGTCCCTCGGTGTTGCGAGACACTCACGTCGTCAATTTGGTCAACCCTAGGATCGAAGTCGCGCGCCGCGCTATCGCAGCGTTGGGCTAACTCGGTCGCCTCCTCAGGAGTCACTTCCCACGGATGATCGAGATCGAGGTCCGGAATGTCCCGTGCAAGATAGCTTGGATCGATCAATCCGGCATACGGATCGGCTTCGGCGTGTTGCGCGATTCTATTCGCCGCAGCGACGGTCGATTCGATACTGCGCGGTGAGAAGTCCGTCGTCGTGGCTGTTCCTTTGCGCTTGTCGCGGTAGACGCTGAGCGACAACGCCTTGTCTTGATGATGCTCGATCGACTCAAGTTCGCCGTTGCGCACCGTCACGGACAGTCCGCCGCCCGTGCTCAATGCTGCCTCGGCGGCAGTCGCGCCGAGTTTGCTCGCGTGATTCATTGCGATCTCGAGACACTCGAGCGCCTGTTTTTTGGGGTCGTTGGAACTATTCATAATATCCCTGCGATTGTAACGCATTGGCGAGCCTGCTGGTGCTGTAAAGGCAGGCGACAGCCGGGTTAAACTGGGACCCTACCCCAGCAGGCCGCTTGCCTGGCCAGATTCACCCGTACTTAATAACCGACAACAGCTCACCTTTCCAATTAATGAATGAACGAGAAATCTTAGATTCGCTCAACGACGCCCAACGTCAAGCAGTTACCGTAGCAGCTCCGCAAGCTTTGGTTCTTGCCGGTGCCGGCAGCGGCAAGACGCGCGTACTAGTCCATCGCATTGCTTGGTACCTGGAAACGGGCCAAGCAACACCGAAAGGCATTTTGGCGGTTACGTTCACTAACAAAGCCGCTAAAGAGATGCGTGGTCGCATCGAGAGTTTGTTGCAGCGCCCGGTTGGCGGGATGTGGGTTGGGACGTTCCACGGTATCGCCCACCGTCTGTTGCGCGCGCATTGGCGCGAAGCGGATCTGCCCGAGCAATTTCAGATTATTGATAGCGAAGATCAGCTGCGAGTGATCCGCCGTACGTTGCGCGCCATGAATCTAGAAGAGAACGAATGGCCGGCGCGCGAATCCCAATGGTTCATCAATGCGCGCAAAGACGAAGGTTTGCGTCCGAAACATATCGATGATGGCGGTGATTTAACCAGCCGTACCTTAATCGATGTGTACGAATCGTATGAAGAATCGTGCCGGCGTGCGGGTTTAGTCGATTTTGCCGAATTGCTGCTGCGTGCGCATGAACTGTGGCGCGACACACCCGGCTTGTTACGTCACTACCGCGAGCGCTTTTGGCACGTCTTAGTTGACGAGTTTCAAGACACAAATACCTTGCAATACGGGTGGTTGCGCCAGCTCGTCGGTGATGATGGAAATATGTTCGTGGTTGGCGACGATGACCAGTCTATCTATAGCTGGCGCGGAGCCAAGGTAGAGAACATGCAGCGTTTTCAACGCGAATACCCGAAAAGTGAAATTATTCGCCTGGAACAGAACTATCGTTCGACGGGCAACATTTTGGCGGCCGCGAATACTTTAATATCAAACAATCCTTCGCGACTCGGTAAGGAGTTGTGGACCGACGGCGAACCGGGTCAGCCGATCACCTTGTACGCGGCGTTTAACGATATTGATGAGGCGCGATTTTGCGTCGGGCGGATGAGTCAGTGGCACGACCAGGGGGAACGCTTCGATCAATGCGCGGTGCTGTATCGAGTCAGTGCTCAGTCTCGCGTTCTAGAAGACGCCTTGCGTCAAGAAGGGATCCCTTACCGGGTGCACGGTGGATTTAAATTCTACGAGCGCGCCGAAATAAAAGATGCGCTCGCTTATCTCAGATTAGCGACATTCCGCGGCGACGACGCGGCCTTCGAACGAATTGTTAATACGCCCACGCGAGGCGTCGGGCAACGCAGCATTGATGCCTTACGTAACACCGCACGGTTGGAAAAAATAACCTTGTGGGAAGCCTCGCAGCGCATCGTTGGCTCCCGCGAACTCGGGTCGCGTGCAATCAATGCCTTGGAAAGCTTTCAGAATTTGATTAACCGCCTCAGTGTTGCAATCGAAGATCTCGGTTTGAGTCGGGTTATCGAAACAGTGGTGGAACACAGCGACTTGGTCGAGCACTATAAGAAAGAGAAAGGCGAGCGCGGCTTAGACCGGATCGAAAACCTCGAAGAACTTGTCACCGCGGCACGCGACTACACACCCAACGACGATGCACAAGATATGCCTCTCGTGGCAGCCTTCTTAAGTCATGCAGCGTTAGAGGCTGGCGAAGGCCAGGCCGGCGCGAACGAAGATAGCGTGCAGTTAATGACTTTGCATGCAGCGAAGGGTCTTGAGTTTCCACAGGTCTTTCTGGTGGGAGTAGAAGAAGGTTTGTTTCCGCACAAACGGTCCGTCGAAGATCCGTTGCAGTTAGAAGAAGAACGTCGCTTGTGCTACGTCGGCATCACGCGCGCGATGCGTCACTTAACGATCTGTCATGCAGAATCACGTCGCCTGCACGGTTCGGATTACTATCCGCAACCGTCGAGGTTTATTCGCGAGATCCCAGCGCAGTTATTCAACGAAGTGCGCTTAGGCGGAAGAGTTGGTAGTGCGGTCGGCGATGGCGTTGCCCAAGCGTCTTCGGATACTGGTTTGATGTTGGGGCAACGGGTTGTGCACAAAACTTTCGGTGAAGGCGTCGTCCTACATTTGGAAGGTCGCGGTGAACATGCGCGTGTCCAAGTTAACTTCGAAGACGAGGGCGTGAAATGGCTAGTCGCCGCCTATGCCGGTTTGCAAGCCTGTTAGTTGTTGTGAATTAGAAAGAAATCTGACCTACAAGGATCGCTATGTTCGAATTCGTTGCTCGCCGGTTACCGGCCTATACCCTGCTTGTCGTTTGCGCGCTAGTTATCAATGGATGCGGCGGCGAGACCACGGCTCCTACCGGCAGTGTGTCGGTTGATCAAAAGTTTAAATGGAAAATGGTCACCGCGTGGCCACCAAACTTGCCCGTCAATCATGACGTCGTAACGGAATTTGCAGCGGCGGTCGAGACCATGAGTCGCGGGCAACTAACAATTCAAGTGTTCGCCGGCGGCGAGCTGATCCCGGCGCTCGAAGTTTTCGATGCCGTATCGAACGGCAAAACCGTACAGATGGGTCACGGCGCGGCCTACTACTGGGCCGGTAAAGTACCCGCTGCGCAATTTATGTCGGCCGTCCCGTTTGGACTTACGGCGCGCGGAATGATCGCCTGGATGCACGGTGGAGATGGACTCAAGCTGTGGCGGGATTTATACACACCGTTTGATATTTTGCCGTTTCCAATGGGCAATACCGGCACGCAAATGGGCGGTTGGTTTAATAAGCGCATTGAATCGCCTAGCGATCTGCAAGGTCTAAAAATGCGCATTCCGGGGCTTGGCGGTAAGACGCTTGCCGAAGCCGGCGGCAACCCTATTTTGCTTTCCGGTGGAGAGGTTTATACCGCCTTAGAACGTGGCAATATCGATGCCACAGAATGGGTCGGTCCGTTACACGATGTACGCTTTGGCCTCGATCGCGCCGCGAAATACTATTACTACCCCGGCTGGCATGAGCCGAGCACGCAACTTGAACTCATTGTTAACAAAACCGCTTGGGAGTCGCTACCAGGCCATTTGCAAACCATAATCGATACTGCTGCGAGTGCCGCCGGTGTCGCATTGCATGCGCGCATGGAAGTGGAAAACGCTAAGGCGTACGCGAAACTTCGCGAGTCGGGTCATGTTGAATTCGTTCAATTTCCGCAGGACGTCTTAGCGACATTACACGCTAGCGCGAAACGAGCACTTGATGCCGAGGCCGGCAAAGATGAGAGCTTCCGCGCAGTGCGCGAAAACTATGAAGCGTTTCGGGGTTTGTTTGAAAGTTGGGATCAGATTTCCGAAGGTGCCTATCGGCAATACTTCGAGCAAGCCAAGGAATAGAGACAGTGATCGTTGCGATTGCCTTTTTCAACGGGCTTAGTTAGATCCGTGCTCGTCACGCGATGGTCCATTAGATTGCTTGTCTACCTCAGGACTTCTTCGCATCTACTTTGCAAACCGGAATCGGGTGCGTCCTAGCGGCCGTCGTTGTTCAATCTCCCCAGCCGAGGCGCGATCATGAATTCAAAGCAGTCAATAAATTTGTGGTATCTGTGCGGCATGTCGTTGTGTAATTTCGACTGCGCGTATTGTGCCAGCGGCGTGCCAGAACGGGGTGGTGCACGCACGCGTACCCGCGAATGGATCACGCCCGAAGGACTCTCTCGCTTCAATCAGATTCTCGAGTGGATCCCTCGCCAACCGTACCAGATTGGTGTGCGGCTACAAACGGTTGGTGAGCCGCTCGTCTCGCGAGACTTCCTTCGTGGTGCCGCCCGACTCAGCAATGAAGACAACATTTGTTTCGTCGAACTCGTCACGAATGGCTCGCTGCTGCGCCAACGAGTGCCACGATTGATTGGCGAGTTCGGCGCCGATCCGACGGGTCTCTGTTTGTGGGTAACCCAGCACTTCGGCGAAATTTCGACGGCCGAATTGATCGATCAAGTCTGTTACGCACGCGATCAAGGCATCGGCGTGGTAATGAATGCGTTGCTTTTCCCTGACAACCTCGCCGCCGTCGAAGAGACAGTGCGAGTGTGCCAGCAACAGGGCTTGGAACTGAACATCGACCTAGGTCAAAACTTCAATAACGCATATACCGCGCTCCCGTTTTTTCCCGTTCTGGGCGATCCTAACAGGTCCCGCTTGCCGCAACTCGGAATCGATGCACGCGCGCTGCAAGCCACTTTGGTCGCCGCCAGCGCGCCACGCGGACTTCCGTGTTCGGCTGGTCACGATTATGTTCATATTTTGATGAACGGCGATGTGTACCCTTGTAGAACCTATCGTTCGCTTGGCGCACCAGCGAAACTCGGTTCAGCCCTCGATAGTGACTTCGTTTTGCGACTGCGCGAGCAAGAGTATGCGCCCTGCGAAGCCGCCCGAGCCTGTATCTGCAAGGAGGATTTTTTGCATCTTCAATATGCGCGCGAACCGCAACGCGCCGCCAACCGCAGCCTGGGTATTGGCTATTCCGGTATCGCCGACCCTGCTGTCGACGCCGAAGTGGCAGCTCGTTTAACCCGTCCTGGCACGCAATAGGGTCATAGGAACCGGCTAGTGGATAGTTGCTTCACGGGTCGAAATTTTTAACGCGCTGCTGATTCGTCTGGCGCTCGCTTGACAGCGAAATATTCAAAGCCGACTAGCGCATAGTTGCTAACGTATCGCCGACGCTATTGCGTTTCCGGCTCTCCAGTCCACAGGCACCAAATCGCCAGCAAGGGTGTGGTTGTTGATCGCATCGCGTGAAGAATATTGGGAGGGTTATGTACGACCCCGCCCACCCCAGGCGAATGCCACGGTCCTTCGTTTTGTTTCCATTCGCCCGCTGACAATACCGAATAAATTTCCTCCGGCGGGTGGCGGTGGTCCGGATAGCGAGTCTCGGGCGCTAATAAAGTGATGCCAATCCAGAGATCGTCTCTGATTTCTATTCCGTCTTGGCCAACGACTACCGCATTCGCATGGTTCATCTGAAATGTCGAATCGTCCTCGGGGCTGGCCGCCCTACGCGCCCAAACAAGTTGCGAAGCGATCCCCTCGAGGGCGTCCGCAAGCGCCGCGGCAATACCCCCTTGTCGCCGCGCGTGGTGCAGCGCGGGCGCGAGATGCTCGCAAACAGGAAGTTGCTTAGGTAGCGGAAATCGCGTGGCAGCCGAACGCTCAAGTCGATTAAATATGCGGTCGGCAAGACGATGTACGGGGGCATCCGTAACGGACGTCTTGAAGGAGCGGCGCACGACATCGAAGAATGTCTGTAGCTCGGCTGTCCTACTCATGTTCCATGACCTCAAGTTGGTGGTGGGATTCATATTCTGTGGGCCAGCGTATCAATGTTTCTGAAGTATATCAGTCACCTAAACACCGCACCCGAAAAACAGCAGAGCGTCGCCTCTCCACACTATGGGTAAAGCGTCGCGGCGACGAACGATTTTTTTAATACGACCGTGTGTCTTGCGAGAACCACCGTGCAACCCGTTTCGATAAAGATGGGAAATACATTGTCGTGGCGTTTTTGCTGGATTCGCGGAACGGCCTAAAGGATGCTAACTTCTTGGGTTCAAGAGCTTCGCGACATCTGGGAAAATCACCAATAGATCAACTGGCGCGCAGAGGAGGTCGTCGCAATATTGAAACAAAATTTATGTTGCTCTAGGTACCGGATGAACTGGGAAGCGACAGGAACGGTCGGTGACATTCTCGGCGCAAGCCGTCTTCAACAAAGCGCGACATAAAATGGAATAGTGATGACTGAACTTGAAGCACTCGAAGCTATAGCAGCATTTACTTCGAACGGAATCAGCGCGTTTACGATCTACTATTCCTTCACGTTTGCGTATCTGACGGCCTGCTACCTCGTCGCTTCGAAGTTAAGCAAATTCCAAGCAACTGCCGTTTCACTACTTTACGTCGCATCTGCTGCAATAGCCGCTTTTACGGTATTCGGCAGCCAGCAAACGATATGGGAAATTATGAATACGTACCCGACCGTGATGGATCGGAACAAATTATGGGATTTCCAGGTTTGGAGCGGCGTGACCGGTTTTGTCTTCGCCGCAGGAATCGTTCTTAGCCTGTACTTCATGTACGACTGCCGGCGTGATCAAGTCGAGAACTAGGGAAAGGTATCTAAGTTCAGAATTTAGATGCAATGTTCACCTATAAAGTCGCTAAGCACCGAGCGCTACTAGAATCTTCGTTGCGCTTCCGTTTCACTCTAGTTCACCTGACGCGCCGTCGAAATAAAACTCAAATCCCACTCGCTGTTTAGTAGGCTTACGATGAGAATTACCATTGCAGGATGTTGCGTGCAAGTCCGTGAGACATGAGTACACTTATATAAAATAATCGCAGCGAGTAGCACCATGATTTCCGATTCTATTTCCAACGACATTGTCGAACTCGATCACCTAGAACTTCTGGTAGTGATGGACAACGAGACCGATACGCTATCGAGCGTAGACGAAGGTGTCCCACAAATCCCTGAAGTCGCGCATCTCAGTGCACGAACCCCACCGAGTCGAATGTATGAAGGGCATGAGTGTAAAACGGTATTTGATCAGTTGTGTTGCGGCTGTCACGGGCTGTCGGTTTTAGTAACGGGTCGCCTTAACGACGTCGAACATACGGTGCTTTTTGACGTAGGGCCGTATCCGCAATATTGGTTAGACAACGCCAAACGCTTGAACGTCGATCTGACGAAAATCGAATGCTTGTTTCTTTCGCATTGGCATTTCGACCACAGCGGAGGTTTTCCCGAAATCATTGCCGCGATTAGCGCTGCGCGGGCGAGTGCCGGCTTATCGGATCCGTTAATAGTGGATTTGCATCCGGATCGTCCGGATCAACGCGGCATATTGCTGCCAAACGGAGAAATGATCTTATTGCCAGTGGAGCCGCAAATCGCCGCGATGATTGCCGGCGGCGGTACGATCGCGAGCCATGCGCAAGCGCACACGCTGTGCGATGGTTTTTTCTTCGGCAGCGGTGAAATCGAGCGGCTGACGGAGTACGAAACGGGTCTACACGGTCACCATACCTTTCGCGGCGATGATGCCGTCCTTGACCCCCTGATCATGGATGAACGCTATCTCGTTGCGCACGTCCGGGGGCGCGGGATTTCCGTGCTTTCGGCCTGTTCGCATGCCGGCATTGTGAACGCATGCTTAAGCGCCCAAGCCGCGTTTCCCGATATCCCCGTCGACGTCGTGTTGGGCGGTTATCATTTGGCAGGGAAAGTGATGGAGCAGCGTATTGAAGCGACCATCGAGGATCTTAATACGCGAGTGAAGCCCCGAGTCGTCGCACCCGGGCACTGTACAGGGTGGCGGGCCAAAGCGCGGTTGGCCGATACCTTTGCGCCGGGGCGTTATGCGCCGAGCGTCGTTGGCACGCTGTATCGTTTGCAGGCTGAAGACACGTGAGATGCTTACCCAGTAAGCCCGTGCGCGCCCTAACCGTTGTGACGCCATCCTCGTTGGTGTGGCACGAAGGTGGTTCTGTCGGCGAC
This sequence comes from Gammaproteobacteria bacterium, assembly GCA_047611905.1. Taxonomy (GTDB): domain Bacteria; phylum Pseudomonadota; class Gammaproteobacteria; genus UBA11873. The sequence continues at coordinate 30,742 of JBLFWZ010000017.1, forward strand.
GGCGTAGTAGGCCGGTCGCTTCATTTTCTACTTTGAGGACGTCGAGATATGAACGAATATAAGGTCGTCATTTACCAGGAAGGAATGCTCGGATCATTGCTTCTCGGGCAGTCTAAAGTTAACCCTTTAAAATTCACCGAATTTCTAAACTCCAATGCACAAGAAGGGTGGCGCGTTGTAACGATGGAAAAAGACGTTCGGCGAATGTTGTTGCTCTTCTCACGCGAGGCCTATCTCGTAATTCTTGAGCGAGATCGATCGTGAAAGTCGCTGCCTATATTTCGATCGCAATTATCGTCGGTTGGATCGGCATGGCGCTCGCGCAGCTATGGTTTCAACCGATGAGTGCGAGTCTGTTCATCAAAATTTCTGTTACGTGCGGACTGGGATTAACTGGAGCCGTATTAGTGTCGCTGATCCGACGTGAGTACAGTAATGGGAAGGCGCTGAAGGAGGGCAAGTTCATCGACTAACAAACCTGGCTCCCGGCGTTCAACCTCAGCGGCGACAGCCGTGCATCGCTATGAATGGGCACTGCTCAGGATCGAAAAATTCGATTATTTGCGTGTTCGTTGCAGCTGTTTATCGGCCGGTATCTTTATCGGCTCGCCGAGCGAGAAGTTGTTCGCCAGCTCATGCGCAGGCGCGTAGATAGTTCTTGTTCCGAAGACCGGGGTTGATTGGATGGTCGTGGCGGCGATTAATCGAGAGTCTACCGCCCCATTCTGCGATTTCATAAATCGGCTTCGCTGTTGCTTCACTCTATCAAAAAGGCGCAAAAATGAACTTAGAAAGTATCGGCTCGCTTGCGGAAATTTTAAGCGCCGCTGGCGTTATCTTCTCGCTCATCTATGTTGGTTTTCAGGTGAGTCAAAATACGCGTGCGATGCATGCGGCTAGTATCGATGCTCACATTACTAGTTCTAATTTCGTTCGTGAACAGATTGTTGCGAATCCCGACGTCGCCGATATCTACCATAGAGGTAATGCGAATCCGGACGACTTGTCTGAGCTAGAGAAAGTACGCTATCGGATCTTACTGACGAGTATTCTTTGGACTAGCTGGAACGCTTATGCGCAAACAAAATTAACAGGATTATCCGCGTCTACATTTGAAGCGCAGAAGCCATTTATCAAAAGGGTTCTGACGACCGCCGGCGGCCGTTGGGTTTGGGACGAATACCAAAACGAGTTTGAAGCGGACTTTCGCGATGCCATAGGGCTGGTCATTGAGTCCGGGTAATAGCGCGCTAAGTTGTCGGGCGTGCTTACGGACACGCGCCTAGTTGCTGTATTTTGTGCGAACAGGAGCCGAGAATCGGCGAACGTGAAGCGAGCATGTGCTTCGTCTAGAGCCGGTTAGCAGCACGATTAATTCGTAGCGGAGGTCGCAATCGCTTGCGTCCCGCCGATACGCTGTGCGGTGTCGGCGTTTGCCGGCCGTGCGCAATTGCGAATCAGAGGCACGAAGAAGCCGAGTTGTCCGTCATTCCCGCCGAGCAAAGCCGATCTTGTCTACTGGCTCTCGATCACCATGTAATCAACGGCGGCCTTCACGTCGTCGTCGGAATAATCCATGCGCCCACCTTTCGGTGGCATAAGTCCTGTTTCGCCCATGAAGCCTTTCACAGCATGCGTGTATAGCGTCTCAGTGTCCTGCGCTAGTCTCGCAGTCCAGGCTGCGGCATCGCCGATTTTCGGCGCCCCGGCAGAGCCGGCATCGTGACAAACAAAGCACGCGGCAGCATAGATTTCTTTACCACGGCCGTTTGCGACAGCAGCAGGAGCGGCGCCCTGCGCTGCAGTTTCGGCAGTACTTGCGGTCGCCGCCTGAGGTGACGCTGCGGATTCGACTGCAGATTGCGAGTCGCCGCCGTTAAGGGCGTCTAACATGTATTGGACCGCTGCCTTAACGTCGTCATCAGATAGCGACGATAGGCCGCCCTTTGGGGCCATTACGCCGAATTCCCCAGTGAAACCATTAATCGCGTTACTCGCGACCATCTCGAAGCCTTTGTCCATCCGGCCTGCCCACGCGGCGGGATCGCCAAGTTTAGGTGCGCCGCCGATTCCAGCGTCGTGGCAAGCAAAACAAATCATACCGTAGGTCGCCTTGCCCGGATCGACGGGGCCGGTGTCGGCAACGGCCGAATCGGCGTGTGTGCCGCTGATATCGCCGCCCGAACCAGACGCTGCCACAAAGGGTTCACCGACATTCACGCTGCCAACTGGCGCGATCCGCTCGGCAATGACGACATCGTTGTTCTGGGTCTCTTGAAATCCGGCGTTGACCAATTTGGCGAGAATGAACGCTGTAATCCCTACAACGGCCAAAAATACCAGAATAATCGAGAAATTACGGACGAAGTCGGCGTCTTCTACTTGGCTCATGTTCAATTCCTAACTAGAACGAGTGCTGAAAG
>JBLFWZ010000018.1:0-32298 GCA_047611905.1 Gammaproteobacteria bacterium
CAAACAACTTGCCGCCATTAGTAGCGGGCAGTCGTTCGTTGCAGGTTGAACGTTTGCGGTGCCCGAAAACGTTCCATTGGTATCGTCGTAGGGAAACAGCATGCTCATGCCGTGCCCACCATTTGTATTCGTCACAAAGGCTTGCTGAGACAGCGCAACTTGGCTCGTTGTCGCATCGAAACTTGCCGCCACCTTGTACCAAACTTTACGCAGCAGCGGTTGTCCTGTCGTAAATTCTTCAACTTTGTCCTTACCACCACCAATTCGAAGACTCAGTTCGCCGTCCTCATTGATAAACAGTCCGTAGCCTGTGGATTGTTCTTCATTCCATTTCGTTAGCAAGCCTTGAGTACCAACCTCAATCCCTTCAGTGTCGAGCACCGGCGTCGTCGGAAAAATATAGGCGCAAATGCTAAAACTTTGTACGTTTAGGATCTCGGCATGCGGGACGACGATATAGCTGCCTGCAAACAGCGCTTGATGCTTCCCTTGATAGGTGCCGCTAATGTCGGATTCAATTATTTCTTCTTTATAACCCGGTCCGGCCGGATTCGTATCGCCGTGAATTAATCTGACGATCTCGGCTTCAAACGGCTCCGCTTCTTCGGCATTAATATGAAAGGAAATAGATTCGGTCGGGCGTAACGAAAATCGATTCGAGTAACCCGCGATGCGCAACATACTTTTTTGTGTATTCATAATTCAAATAGAGATAAATTTACTTAATTGTCTATGCCATAGGCATCTAGCAACACTTGCAGTCGCTTTAAAAAAATCGCGTGTTCGGCGTCTTCGCGCGTGGCGTAGCTCTCATCGGTAATTTCAATGACCCCGCCACGCCGGCCTGGGAGCACGCCGAGTTTGTATTGTTGCCAAGGAATCGTCTCAACGATCGTGTGTTTACCGGCCTGCGGCACCATGCGTAGCTTATCGATTAGGCGTTTCAACGGCGTACTATGCAGCGGTGCCGGTTCGCCGGCTTTCGTACCAGCACCGCGAGGATGTTGACGATGTTCTGCGATAATCGCCTCGAGACTCGATTTGTCCTTTAGATGCGGCAAGATGTACATCCGTGTGTCGTAATCGTCTAGCGCGGTGAATCCGTGGTCTTTTTGGAGAGCGGTCGATGGTCGCGCATGCTTAACACTCATAGTGAAATCTCCGATAACAATAAACTAGCGAGCCTCAGCGATTGCTATTAGCAACGAGGCTTTATTTCTGCGATTGGTTCTCCAGCGACGTTGACCCGTACGCCCTGATCGGGAAGGTCGGTAGGACGTAAACACACAAGTGCCCGAGAGACACTTGTCCACCGTAAACCGATATTTCGGTCGGTGAACGGAACGCCGTCATTTTCTAGCGGAACTTCGATTAGTTTTTGCGGTGTGCCGGTATCGCCCCGACTTACATAGACGGTGACAACATGGCGGGCGTGCGGCATCAGCGGTTCGGTTACCGTTACGATCAAAACGTGCGTCCCGTCGGGCGACGGTAGGCTCGCGAACTCCTCTTCCGTTCTACTACATCCAATCAGCGATACTGCGACCAGCGCGAGACTAAGAACATGTCCAATGACGGTAATTTTGCTGATCCCAAGCTCCGTTCTCTTATCCCACAGTTGTACGATGACCGAACTCCATTGGCCCGGAAGTCAGTCGGCGCCGAACCGAATTTAGCGTTGCTGCTTGTCAGGTTAACGAATCGCGCGCTGTCACGAAAGCACATTCATCACAGTGGCGTAAAAATGCCGTACATTTTTGTTTTCATCGATGTCAAAACCGTGTAAATTGCGCGCCTCTTGAGATAACTCGGAGCCTTCGTGGCTACTCGTATTAGAGCCAAAGACAGTTCGTTAAAGAGAGCACAGCTCACCTGACCCGATCGTAACTAGACTGGGCCCGGCAGCCGCTGCGTGTAGTTTAGTTATGTTAACGCTGGACAATCAGCGTGAGGGTACCGTTATGCACCAAACCACCTCGCATTGGGGACAACACCTGATTCTAGACTTGGCCGGTTGTCCAACCGACCAGCTAACCGACGCCGATCATCTCCGCGAATGGATTCGCGAGCTCGTTGCAGCGATAAAAATGACAGCCTATGGCGAGCCGTCTATCGAGCACTTCGCAACCCACTCATTCGAATCCGCCGGTTACACTTTAATTCAGCTGATCGAAACATCGAACATCTGCGCGCATTTTGCGGAGAATATCGGACAAGTTTATATCGACATTTTTTCATGCAAAGAATTCGACAACGACATCGCCGAAGCGCTCTGCCGCAAGTATTTTAATCCCGAGACTGTCATTGCCACGGCGTTACAACGTGGCGAGTTCGCCGTTCAATTGGCCGAGGTTGGTTAGGCTTGGCTAAGCGGCTGTTTACCGAGACATTACACGGTGACGAAGCATTCCAAGGATTTGCGATTGAACAAGAACTATTCGTTGGTAGTAGTCCTTACCAATCGATAGAAATTGTGCAAACAAAGCGTTTCGGTCGCGTCCTGATCCTTGACGGCATTGTTCAAACAACCGAGTTCGACGAGTTCGTCTATCACGAAATGCTGGTCCACGTGCCGATGTTTAGTCACGCCAGCCCCCGCCGTGTCTTGATAATCGGCGGCGGCGATGGGGGTGCGCTCCGGGAAGTACTCAAACACGATATCGACCAGGTCGACATGATCGAAATTGATGAAAAAGTGGTCTCAAGCTGCGTGGAACACATGCCGAGCCTCAACAATGCCGGCGCCGTATTCGAGGACCCTCGCACGAATCTCATTATCGAAGACGCATTTGCTTATCTGGCCCGCGAACAAACCCGCTACGACGTAATAATTAGCGATTCGACCGACCCAGTCGGAGCCGGTGAAATTTTATTCTCCCAGAAATTCTACGAATTATGCGACAACGCCTTGAATACAGACGGGATAGTCGCACTTCAAAATGGCGTGGCTTTTTTCCAACCTGACGAATCTCGCGGCACCATGCGTGCGCTGCGTCAACTTGGATTAGCTGCTACCTGTTATCAAGTTGCTGTGCCTACTTACTACGGCGGCCTCATGATGCTCGCGTTCGCGGCGCGCCAAAGCAAGGCGCTACTTCCGAAACTTGAGCAAATAGAAGCTCGATTTAGACAATGTAATGCTGAATTTAAACACTACACTCCTCCTCATCACTTAGGTAGCTTCGCACTGCCGCAATGGATCCAAACGATCACGGGAGAATGCCATGACGCAACAACATGACCACTTCAAGCAGACTTCCGACGGGCAAAGTTATGCGGGCGACCATTTGTTAATTGAATTCTGGGGTGCGAAGAATCTGACCCACGTCGACACTATTCGTGACGCGCTAGAGGCGGGAGCGACGGTTGCCGGGGCGACAATATTACATTCTCACTATCACCGTTTCGGTGACGGCGGCGGCGTCAGTGGCGTTACCATATTGTCCGAAAGCCATATTTCGATCCATACGTGGCCGGAACGCGGCTACGCGGCAATCGATATTTTTATGTGTGGCGACTGTGATCCTCAAGATTGCCTTCCGGAGCTAGAAACCCGTCTGTGCCCCAAGCAAGTGGATGTTCAACTGATCCGGCGGGGACGTGACGGCACAAACGTTAACATTTTAGCAGTCGCGTAATTACGGCAACGAATTCCCGTTATTACTCGCCGCCCGGCGGGCCCCAGAATACGACCCACGCCGCAAAATCATCGGTGAAATCTTCGAACCGATGATTGTTGCCGGCGGCAACGAACAGCACGTCTCCGACATCGAATTGCAACCGTTCGTCGCCACATACAAAAATACCGGTTCCGCAATACACGAAACAAAGCTCATCTTGATCGTGCGGTTTCTGCGGGTCGTGGCCTCGAGGGGCATAGTAGCCCAGGCGCATCGTGCCGTTGCTGAGCGGCTCAGCATATCGGCGACCATGGGAAACGTTTGCCGGTAATAACGCTTGCGCCTCGGCAACCGTCCATTTCGCCTTCTTGGATTCAGGCATATTTCACCGACCGGCAGCTCAACTTTCGACGTCGAAACGTTGGTGCCATTCGGCGATCGATTCTTCCGGATACGCGTCAAATTGCTTGTCGTTATCGCGAACATCCGCTTGAACCCATGATGCCTTCGAGCCAAGCATTAAGTGCGTGCGTTCTGAAGGAATAGGCAACTCGCTATCGACAGCCGACGCGAACGGGTGAATTAATTCTGGCCAGCGAGGATCCCACACCCACAATGCGCTGCCACACAGTTTGCAGAAATGCCGTTCGCAAGGACTAGAACTCAGTTGCTCAGTATCCGCTTGCGCGACGATCGCCGAATACACGGTGATGTGCTCTTTGCCAGTGACCTCCAGGCTCGCGGCATTACCGCCTAAATTAATCGCAAACCCTCCACCGCCGGCCGTTTTCCGGCAAATAGAGCAGTAGCAAATATTAAACGGGTACGGATGCGCAGACCGCAGCACAAACGACACGGACCTACAGGCACATGAACCCTCAATCTTCATTCAATAACTCCCTAAGCGCCCGATCAATAAATTCATCATCGCGTGGATTCACGCCCATACCCGCCGCATGCCCCCATGGCGACGGAATGGGGCGTAATTCGGCGTTCGGCATTTCACTCACTTCGAGCTCGTTGTCGGGGACTCGGAAATACAGATCGGTTTCGCTCGGCAAGACGATTGCCCGACACGTGATCGCATTCAGTGCGGCTTTCAAGTCGTACCCGAACCGAGGATTCGCGCTGATATCGCCAATGTGCCAGGTCCGTGCCATGGCGAGTAGATCGTTTGCATCGTTATTCAGAAAATACGATTGCATCCAGCGGACTGTCCCTTCAACGGAAGAAAGGCCGATATTTCGATAGAGTTCTTCGCGAAAAAAGGTTTGCGAGAACAGCCAACCGGTGTAGACCCGGCCAAATGCAAGCATGCCTTTCATTGGCACAGATTCGTACCAGCCGTCGTTGAAAGCGGCATCGACTTTCAGTGCTGAAGTCGGACCTTCGATCATCAGCTGGTTGTGAGGCGACGTCTTCGACGAAGCGCAGATCGGTGCAATCGCGTCAATCATGTCCGCATGGAGTGCGCCCCATTGGAACGTTTGCATCCCGCCCATAGAAAAGCCCGTGACTAATCGTAAGCGTTCGATACCTAAGTGTTTGGTCACGAGTCTGTGCTGACACTGAACGTTGTCGTACAAGGAAACGTCTGGCCATGCCCCTCTACCGATCGGGGCGGGTGTGTTGCTCGGTGACGACGAAGCACCGTTACCAAACAGGTTAGGTATGATGATGAAATACTTCGCCGGATCGAGGGCGCGGCCGCTCGCCATAAAATACTCCGTATCGGCATGACGGCCGCCGTAGCACACCGGCAGTAAGATCGCGTTGTCGCCCGCCACAGACAACGTACCGTAAGTTTTGTAGGCGAGCGAGGCATCAAATGTCACGCCGGATTGGGTCGTAAATCCCGGAATCAAATAGTGTTCGCAATCGCTCATCAATATTGCCTCTCGGATTGACTAGGAAACAAGTTAACGAGACGACCTGATCCGGTCAAGTTCCGCGACTCGACTCTCGCGCATGGCCAGCAACTCGGAGTCCGAGGGGTTTTCTTATCGGAACTGCCCATTTTCATTCGCAGTTCTGGGGTGTCGATGCTTCAATTGCATGTCAGAATGTGTGACTCCGGCGCCCCGATAGAGCCGCGACTTAACACTTAGGAGAAGGACGACGATGCCTAGTTACAAAGCGCCCGTACGCGATACCCAATTTGTTCTCAATGAAGTGATCAACATCCATCGCTATGCGTCACTGCCTGGATTTGTCGACGCGACGCCAGATTTAGTGTCCGCCATTCTCGAAGAAGGGGCGAAATTCGTCGAAGAAGTTACGCAACCGCTGAACCTTAGCGGCGATGAACACGGTTGCATCCGTCACGATGACGGCTCAGTCACGACGCCAGCCGGCTTTAAAGCTGCGTATGACCAGCTCATCGAAGCCGGTTGGGGAGGCTTGGCAGCGGATCCTGCCTACGGAGGGCAAGGATTACCGCACGTCATATCCAACGCATTTGAAGAATTCATGATTTCCGCAAATATGGCATTCTCGATGTACATCAGTCTGACCCAAGGGGCGATTGCGGCCATCACTGCAGTCGGTTCCGAGGAACAAAAAGCGACCTTCATCCCACAAATGGTGGCGGGTATCTGGGGTGGCACGATGAACCTCACTGAACCGCATTGTGGCACGGATCTTGGACTGCTAAGAACACGCGCGGAACCCCAAGCCGATGGTTCGTTTGATATCACCGGGACGAAGATTTTCATCTCCTCGGGCGAACACGACTTAACGGAAAACATCATTCATTTAGTGTTAGCAAAGATGCCTGATTCACCGGACAGTGTGCGCGGCATCTCGCTGTTTATCGTGCCCAAATTTCTGATCAACGCGGACGGAAGTCCAGGTGAGCGAAATGCCGTGAGCTGCGGGTCACTAGAAGAAAAAATGGGCATTCATGGAAATTCCACTTGCGTGATGAATTACGATGGCGCCACAGGTTATTTGATCGGCGAACGAGATAAAGGCATGCGCGCGATGTTCGTGATGATGAACGCCGCGCGATTAGGCGTCGGCCTACAGGGCCTCGCGCAATCCGAAGTGTCCTACCAAAATGCCGTCGCCTACTCTCAAGATCGATTGCAGGGTCGCTCCCTGACCGGACCGAAAAACGCGGAAGGTCAAGCCGACCCCATTATTGTGCACCCGGATGTACGTCGAATGCTGATGAATGCGAAGGCCTTCAACGAAGGCGCGCGCGCATTGGCGCTGTGGGGCGCCCTGCAAGTCGATCTAGCACATCTGGCAGAAACGGAGGAGGAACGCCAAGAGGCCGACGATCTGATCGGCTTGCTCACCCCCGTTATAAAAGGGTATTTCACCGACAAAGGCTTTGAGAACGCTACAAACGCGCAACAGTGCCTAGGGGGGCATGGTTACATTCGCGAATGGGGACTTGAGCAATTTGTTCGCGACGCCCGCATCGCAATGATCTATGAGGGCGCTAACGGGATCCAGGCGCTCGATTTAGTGGGTCGGAAATTGGCCCGTCATGGCGGGCGAGCGCTGCGCACTTACGTAGACAAAATCAAATCGCACATCGACGCCCATAGTGAAACACCCGGCATGGCGGAATTTATCGAACCTCTCGAGGCGTCACTCGAAGATCTTCAAAAATCGACGTCATGGCTGATGGCAAACGCAATGACGAATGCAGATAACGCCGGGGCAGCCTCGATGCCGTACTTATATTTGATGGGACTCGTATCGCTTGGCTTTATGTGGACTCAAATTGCTCACGCCGCTTTAAACAGTTTGGCGGGTAGCACGACAGATACCGAATTCTACGAAAACAAGCTGCGTACCGGGAGATATTTTTTCTCGCATATGCTCCCTGAAACTGCCATTCATAGAACTCGTATCGAAGCAGGTTCGAAGAACCTCATGGAGATGGACGCCCAGGCGTTTTAGCTGGAGCGTGAACAATGCGTTCTCCGAACCTATTACTCGGCCCCACCTCCCACGCCCGCAAACAAACTGCTCCAAGGCACGTTGGTAATCCAGACTAAATGACTGCGCATGCGAAATTTTGACGACATTTTCGAACTCGCCGCAAGCCGCAAAGGCGGCTCTAAGGCGCTGGAGAAGCTCTTAACAAAGCCGAAGTCTGCAAGAATATTACGGAATATTCCAGACGATCGCTGGCTTAGTGCAATAACTAGGAGCGTATTCCAAGCCGGGTTCGTGTGGCGGATTGTCGATCACAAATGGCCAGATTTCGAACAAGTATTTTGCAACTTCGATCTACACCATGTTGCTTACTTAGCTGATGAGGCCGTAGAGTCGCTGCTTGAGGACAGTCGGATAATTCGGCATCGAACGAAATTAATCGCGACCCGAGACAACGCGATCTTCCTCTTGGAACTGGCGGACGAACATGGATCTGCTGCGAATTATTTCGCTAACTATCCGGCTAGTGAATATGTAGAGTTACTGCTCGACTTAAAAAAATGCGCAAGCCGCTTAGGCGGAACATCGGCACAATATTTTTTACGCACCATGGGTAAAGAATCCTTCATCCTGTCGCGCGACGTTGTTAGAGCGCTGATGCGGGAGAAAATTGTCGACCGTACGCCGACTTCGCAACGCGATCTTCGGGCAACGCAAGACGCGTTTAACGTTTGGTGCGCGCAAAGCAAACTATCTCTCACCGAGGTAAGCCGCATACTAGCCATGGGTATCGAGTCGTGATCCGAATACGCGAAATTGATCACGTTGTTCTAAGGTCCAAGCACGTTGAGGCGATGACCAGTTTCTATGTCGAGGTGCTGGGTTGCCAAATTGAGCGCTTACAACCGGCGATCGGACTAACCCAGCTGCGTGCCGGAAATTGTCTAGTTGATCTGGTCGACGTCGACGGTGAGCTTGGGCGCCGCGGTGGTGCAGCACCGATGGTCGAAGGTAACAACTTAGATCACGTCTGCTTTAGGATCGAACCGTTCATCCACGACGAAATCGTCGCGCATTTATTGAATCATTCAGTGACACCGGGTGATGTCGATCCACGCTACGGCGCTGAAGGAATGGGCCCGTCAATGTACATCTCCGACCCCGACGGTAATACTATCGAGCTGAAAGGCCCCCCTGACCTGTCGATTTCTCCCTCACGCTGAGATTCCGGGTCATACCATTACGCTCCAGCCTGGCATCGGTTTCCCCAAAAGGCCCATATTGGACATCGAATTAACACCATGAGGCATCAATGAGTTCGTCACCGAACAACAAAACAACAGATAAAAAAGAACCGAGTTTCGAGTGGGGAGCAATCCGAAGTCTTGCCCCCTTCTTGTGGCCGCCCGGTGATTCAAACATCAAGCTGCGCGTTGTCGTTGCCTTACTGCTGCTGACGTGCGCGAAAGTAGCTACGGTCTACATTCCGTTCGTGTACAAATCGATGGTCGACGTCTTTATAAACAAGGATAACGTCGCGCTGGAACTGCCGATCGCATTACTTATTAGCTACGGCGTGCTGCGCGTATTGTCGATCGCATTTGCCGAACTGCGTGACGCGGTTTTTGCCAAAGTCGGACAACGTGCGATTCGCGACGTCGCGTTGTCTACGTTTAAGCATTTGCACCGGTTAGGAATGCGTTTTCATCTCCAACGTCAAACCGGCGGCCTGTCGCGTTCTATTGAGAGAGGAACGAAAGGCATCGACTTCTTGTTGACGTTCATGCTGTTCAATATTCTGCCGACCTTGCTCGAAATCACCATGGTCTGCGGCATCTTGTGGGCATTGTTCAATTTCTGGTTTGCCTTAGTCACGTTCGTCACAATCATTGGATATATCGCCTACACCTTGGTCGTCACGGAATGGCGGCTCAAATATCGACGCCAAATGAACGCAACCGATCAAGAGGCCAATACCCGTGCGATCGACAGCTTGCTGAATTACGAAACGGTAAAGTACTTCACCAACGAAGATTATGAGGCTAATCGTTTCGATCGTTCGCTGGCCCGCTATGAGACCGCCGCCGTTACGAGCAAGAGTTCGCTCGCACTATTGAACATCGGCCAAGCAGTAATAATTGGAGTTGGCTTAACCATTGTTATGGCAATGGCGGGCAACGGCGTTATTTCCGGCGAATTCACGGTCGGCGATTTCGTCCTTGTTAGCACCTATCTGATCCAACTTTATTTGCCTTTGAATTTTCTTGGTTTCGTGTACCGAGAAATAAAACAATCCCTCACTGACATGCAGGCGATGTTCACATTGCTTGAAGTCGATGCGGAAATTAAAGATGCACCCGGCGCGCTGCCCTTGCCACCTGGCAATGGAGAAGTCGTTTTTGACAAAGTCTGTTTCAGTTACGACAAGCGACGTACGATTCTGCACGATGTGAGTTTTACGGTTCCGGCCGGTCATAAGATCGCTATCGTGGGCTCGAGCGGTGCCGGCAAGTCAACCATCTCCCGTCTGTTGTTTCGCTTCTATGACGTTGATTCGGGCGATATTACGATCGACGGACAGAATATTCGTGACGTACAACAGCACAGCATTCGTGGCGCGATCGGCGTCGTTCCGCAAGATACGGTGCTGTTTAACGATACGGTTTATTACAACATCGCCTATGGCCGCCCTGGCTCAACACCTGCAGAGATCGAAGAAGCTGCCCGCCTAGCACGCATCCATGATTTCATTATGCAGTCGCCGGATGGTTATCAGACCATGGTCGGTGAACGAGGTTTGAAGCTTTCGGGTGGGGAGAAACAACGGGTTGCCATCGCACGGACGATCTTAAAAAACCCTAGAATCCTCCTGTTTGATGAAGCTACCTCGGCGCTCGATACGCGCACCGAGCGAGAGATTCAGGCGTCGCTACGCGAAGTCTCACGCGGACACACGACCTTAGTTATCGCCCACCGGCTATCGACGATTATCGATGCCGATGAAATACTCGTTTTACATGAAGGTAGAGTCGTGGAGCGCGGTTCTCATGACGCCCTATTGGCAAGCGACAGTTTCTACGCAACCATGTGGCAGCGCCAACAAGAAAGTCACGATACCGAAGCAATTAGCGAGGGCGACATTGCTAACACGGAAGCACCGCCATCTGTTCCCAGCGAGGGGTAGCTGAGGAGTTCAGTACCATAAGGCAAACCCCACGTGATTCTTCCAGCAAGCTGACTCGAACGCCTGATCCCGGCACCGGGATCTGCATTGTGATTGGACTCGGTGCGATCAACACCGGCTAATTGCCGATTAGTTCGGCCAGCGAGATATTCCATTTGGTGGACGATTTTCTTCAGCAGCGCCACCGCAGCTTCTGCTCAAGTGTCACTTTGGACTTTAGGCTTGCGCATCGACTATCAGAAGCAGCGCGAGTGCTGACTGTATATGACGTCCATTTCCCGCACATGGCTTAAGTAAATTCTACTTGTGGCCGCTAAATGCAAGATATTGTTAAGAAATACGCTAAACTACGCAGACCAATCCCTGGGAACCATCGACGCATGGCTACTACCCCTTCAAAATATTCTCTCGGCTCCAACGCTAGCACGAATAGGAATGGGCAACCGCCGGACATTGCGGATACAGCAAGCGGATTCGCAACCCTCGAAGCCACCCTTGCGCGCAGCACCGATCATTCCGTCTGGGAATGGAACGCTCATTCAAGTGAATACCGAGAAATGGGATTGTGGCAACACGGCTTGGGATATTCTGAAAACGAAGCCTTTCAAACTTTCGATGCGCTACTTCGTCGAATTCACCCAGACGATCAAGAAAATTTTCTACGTACCTTAGATGCGCCAGGCATCGCGCCAGCGATGGTAGCTTTCATTGGCTCGAGAATCGCGTCTCGTCGGTAGAACGCGATTCAACCGGAAATCCATCGAGCGTTTCGGGTACCCACCAAGACGTTACCAAGTTAATCGAAACCCGCGCCCTGCTTGCCCGTAGAGAACAAGAACTCTATGTCGCCCAAATGAGTTCTCGTCAAGGTACCTGGGAATGGAATGGAATGGAATGCGACGGATAATCAGTTTTATCCTTCGCAATCATGGCTCCAATTGTTCGGCTACAGCGCACAAGATGCTCAAGTTTCGCTTCAAGATGTTGCCGAACTTGCGTATCGCGATGATCTCTCAATGACCCGAGATACGCTGATTAAAGCCATGAAGGGCGAGATAGAGTGCTACGAAACACAACAACGTATGCGACACAAGGATGGGCATTTTGTTCATTGTTTAATTGGAGGCACGGTCGTCGAGCGTGATCGGGACGGTCGCGCAATCCGACTCGCCGGTACTCATACCGACATTACAGAACTCAACGATATAAAAAATGCGCTACGCGAGAGCAACGAGCGGCTAAACATTGCCTTTGACATCGCTCGTCATGACATTTGGGAATGGAATGTTGAATCTGTTGCTTTCTCGCAATATGGCAACCTCACTAACGACGACAATTTGTCTGCCCAGTTTTCTCTAAAGACCGGCGCCGAGCTACTTACCCTCATTCATCCTGAAGATAGGAATAAAACCAAGGCTGCCTTAACAGATTATCTACAAGCGAAATCTTCGATTTATTCGATCGAGCACAGAGTGCGCCTTGGTGCGAACGGATATCGCCTATTCCTCTCGCAAGGCCAAGCAATTCAACGGGATTCTGATGGCCGGGTCACGTTAATGCTCGGCACGCACACGGACGTCTCTGATCTTAGGAACGTCAACCATCATCTGGAACTCGCGTTAAAAATCGGTCGCCAAGGTTTATGGGAATGACGTCCGATCGAGGATTCGATAGAATTTTCTGGTAATTGGCAAACCCTTTACGGATATGAGCAAGACGAAATCACCAATGGACGGGCTCACTTTCGAGCCATCATTCATCCCGACGAATTTCCGCGCGTTCGAAATTCACTGTCGCCTTATAAAAAGGGACACAATCCGAGCACGCGCTCGATTACCGTCTCCGATGCAAGGACGGCAACTATATTTGGATCATGGAGCATTGTTCCGTAGTCGAACGCGACGCAGCTGGAAACGCGGTTTTGGTTATTGGAACGCATGTTGATATCAGTGCACACAAATCTATTCAGATAGAGCTTCTCGACTCGCAGCGTTTCCTGAATCTGGTTCTCAATACCATTCCAGATATGGTGTACTGGAAAGACACTGAAAGCCGCTACCTCGGCGCAAACCTTGCATATGCCCAAGTAGCAGGATTTGAAGAACCCAGAGATATTGTTGGGCTCACGGACTACGAGCTTCCTTGGGCCGAACACACATCCAAATATCAATTGGCAGACCGCCGCGCAATTCACAGTGGGAAACCAATTTTTTCTATCAATCAAGCGTTCGTCGATGCCAGTGGAACGCAGCATGTCGTCGAAACTAGCAAGGTACCCATTGTTGACGACGCTGGTGCCGCACTCGGAGTACTTGGCATCTCGCAAGAAGTGAGCAAGCAACGGCAATACGAGAAGCAACTAGAAAAGCTCGCTCAGTGCATCACTGGCAACGACACGGATCGCTTGCTCGATGCGCTCACGCAAGCCGCTGTGGAGCTATCAAGCGCCGCAATCGCGTTCGTTGCGACAACGGACCAGGAAGGAAAAACCGCAACGATCGTTTCAACCTATCCGGCGGATGCTGAGATTACCGGATTGTCCTATCCAGTCGACGGAACTCCCTGCGAGCGTTTGTTTGATAACGAATTCTGTATTCAAGCGAAAGACGCTCAGGCAGCTTATCCAACAGATCAGACCTTGGTCGATATGGGAGTCATTAGTTATGCTGGCAAACGGTTGTCAAACAATCAGAATTCTCCAATTGGCATATTCGCGTTACTGGACATTAAGCCTCTTGCAGACCCAACGTACGCGATGTCCGTCCTCAATATTGTCGCGGCAACCGCGAGCGCCGAATTGCAACGTGAAGATCGTGAAATCGATTTGCGCGAGAGCGAACTACGCTACCGAACAACCTAGGATAACGTTCCGGTCATGATTTGCACGGTCGACGATGGCCACACAATTACCGATATAAACAATGCGTGGGTGGCGACTACTGGAATCGGTTGGCTCGAAACTCTACAGCTATTTGACAGAACCTTCGAGAGTCCGTTTTCTCGATGTGGCCGGTCTACGCGCAGCGGGCTCCAACCCCGGCGAGGTCGTACTCGATTTTGTTTGCAAAAACAGCGGTCAATTGAAGCTCGCCTATAGCGCAACCCGAGCGAGTGCCGCAGACGGGATCTCGATCGATATCACTGTTCTCGAAGACATCACAAGCAACCAGATCGCCGAACAACAACTGCGCCTAGCCGCAACGGCCTTCGAAACCCATGAAGCCTTGGTCATTCGAGACGCCGAACGACGGATATTAAGAGTCAATGAAGCATTTAAACGCATAACGGGATATAGCGACCTCGAAGTGCTCGGAGAAGCATCAACAATCCCAGTGCCGGGACAATCGGCTGAATCGGATGAGACCGAAATCTGGTCTACGGTTGACGAGACTGGCGAATGGGACGGCGAACGCAGTTGTAACCGGGCCGATGGATCGACATTTGTGGCGTGGTA
Organism: Gammaproteobacteria bacterium; assembly: GCA_047611905.1. Lineage (GTDB taxonomy): Bacteria > Pseudomonadota > Gammaproteobacteria > UBA11873. The sequence goes on from JBLFWZ010000018.1 coordinate 14,153, forward strand.
CACCATCTCAGCGGTAAAAGCCGATGATGGGGCGATCACCAATTACGTTGGAAATTTTGCTGATATATCGGAACTAAAACAAGCACACGCTGAAGCCGAACGACTAGCACTCTACGACCCACTCACGGAACTGCCCAATCGTCGTTATCTGATCGAAAAACTCGGTTCTAATATTGCCCGTGCGCGTCGCCACGGCTCGACGGGTGCTCTACTGTTTATCGATCTTGATCAGTTCAAGACCATTAACGACTCCCTGGTCATGCGGTGGGCGATGAGTTGCTCATACAAGTTGCGCGACGATTGAAACGTCTCATGAGAGAAGAAGATACGATTGCGCGCTTGGGTGGCGACGAATTTGTCATCGTGCTGACCGAATTGGACAGCGAAACAGAAAAATGCGTCAACCAGGCACGCCGCGTTGCCGAGAAGATTCATTTCGAGCTTGGCAAAACTTACGAACTTGGCACCCATGAATTGAACGTGACTCCAACGATCGGCGTGACTTTATTCCCCGAAGGAGGGAAAACCGTCGAGGAAATCCTCCAGAAAGCTGATTCAGCGATGTATAAAGGCAAAGTTGACGGGCGGAATGTGACGAAATTTTTTCACTCGAGTATGCAATCTGAAGCCCAGCAACGTCTAAGTCTCGAACGCGATCTTCGCACTGCCGCGGAGCGGGATGAACTCTCACTTTATTTTCAGCCGCAATACGACTCCGATTATAAAATGTTCACTGCTGAGGCATTGCTACGTTGGAATCATCCGGAGCGTGGATTCGTATCACCCGCAGACTTTATTCCCATCGCCGAAGAATCTGGTCTGATTTTGGAGATCAGCCAATGGGTCTTCACGAACGCACTTGAATGCTTGCGCCGTTGGGATCGGAGTGGCCTCACGCATATCGACCATCTAGCGATTAACGTCAGCTCTCGTCAATTTAGTTCGCCAACGTTCGTGCGCGATGTCATGCGCGATATCGTCGCGATGGGTGTACCTGCCGATCAAGTTCTATTTGAAGTAACCGAAGGCACAGTAATCGAAAATTTCGAAGCGACAGCTCATAAAATGAAACAACTACGTGATATCGGCATACGCTTCTCAGTAGATGATTTCGGTGTCGGATATTCATCATTATCGTATTTGTCCCGCTTGCCACTCGACCAGTTAAAAATTGACCGATCTTTCGTTACCGATGTCTTAGAAGATCCGAACGACAAAATCATTGCGGAAACGATCATCGGCATGGGTCGAAATCTAAATCTTCAGACCATGGCTGAAGGTGTTGAGACTGCCGCCCAGCTGGAATTCCTGCGCATCCTTGGTTGTGACGGGTTTCAAGGATTTCTGTTAAGCAGACCGGTTCCTGAGTGTGACTTCGTTGCGCTAGACAGAGTTTGGTCCCTACCAGCCGGATAAAGCTCGCATTAGTAAAGTTTACGACTGGTTCGGAATTTAACGAAAGCGACACAGGTTCTGCTGATTTTTTCTGGCGTGACCTTTTCAGGTCGCCGTTCGCTTCACACCCCGGTCCATTGCTGTACACAACTATGCGTTGAGAAGACGTAACGCTAGCTTGGTATCAGTGATTAAAATCACACTTAACATGATCATGTCGATGCCGACGCCGCAATGCCTTTGGCGTAGGTGCTACGTGACCTAACGAGCATGAGATTCCGTCGCTTGCAGCGCTTGTAATATTCATCTGGACGGCGTTGCCATTCACTCGTTCGACCTGCCGGCGAAAGCCGTCCGACAACAGAAAATTATAATTATTCATGGCATCGGCAGTGCACCAGGGATGACGCGTGTCTAGCAGGCACGGGGCGCCTAACAGATCCGGCATTGCGATTCCTGCCAATCCCCGATGATCATCGGTGGTCGGTACGTTGTTCGCGCCCAACCCGCTTCCTGGCGATCAAAAAATTAATTGAACAAATGCAAAACGTTTCCGTTGCGGTTCGTATCCGCGAATTCGTCGTGCAATCCATCGTATCGCCCATCGACTAGAAAACCGGGATCGCGATGACGGTTAACCGTGTGCGTCATCGATTGTGGCACGGCTATCCGTCTAGACAATGTGATTGCACAAATGGAAGGCGGCCTTATTTGCGGACTCTCTGCCGAGCTTTTTAGCGAAATCACGGTTCAAGATGGTTCTGCTCGAGAACGCAACTTGCCCAGTTACAAGATCGCAAACTCGCCGACTCCCCGTATGCCGACGGCCACATCCCGAATAGCGGGGCGAAGTTGGGTGGCGTGGGAGCACCAGCCACAGCGGCGATAGTCCAGGCTGGGTCCACTCAAACGGATAAGCAACTGCCCGCATTACCAGCGTCGTGTAACTGCCGTGTCTTGGGCCGTTGTCGGCGCGAAATTGTCATAAATTGCCCTTCAGCGTCACATCCAAAGCGTCTTCAGCCTCGCTGTGTAGCGCCCCCGACAAGCTAAATTTGGCGCGACTGGGTGCCAACGATGACCGACTTTGTGCGCCCTTTCGCACTTTGATTTCCTACTTGCGACCGCCCGCACACTTCTCTCGCAAAGACTCTCGAGCCCCGCCATCCTGGACTGGCTTTTGCTCCATACGCATACGATGGAACTCAAAATAACGAGAGAAGAAACCTACATGAAATTCAACAAGCTCCGGATTGCGTGCGTCGGACTGATCCTCGCGATGGCAACTTTTCCCGTAAATGCCGCATTAACGACCGAGGATTTCACCATTAACCGAACTGTAAACACCATTTTCCTTTGGGCAGACGATCCGAGCGATATGACATTCGAGCTCACTGGGACCGATTTCAGTTCGCTGACAGGTTGGTCGCTAGATACGTCGCCGACTAGCGCAACCGATGACAGCGCCTGGGTTTTTACCGCTCCCGGTATTGAAATCGGTACCGGTGCGGTGCCGGCAAATAGCGTTAGCCCGATAACAATTGGCTTCGACTACGTCATTAGCGGCGCGAACTCACAGTTCAGATTCCAGTACGCGTTCGTGCTATGGGATAGTCTTACTGTGGACGTCCGTCGATCCGGTACGCAAATAATTCGACGCGGCAATGCAAACTCAAACCAGGCTATCGGTAAGCCGCTCAGCGCTGCACAGTTTGGCGAAATCGATACCTACGTTGCAGCGGCATCTGCACCAGCGGTAGTGCCGGTGCCGAATTCCGTCGTCCTCATGGCATCTGCGATTGCGTTTTTGGGATTTTCCCGCCGTGTGGTGGCTGCCAAGCAGGCGTAGTTCAATCCGTCCGCCCCATCTGATGTGACAGCGCCCCTTCGCGGCGCTGTTTTTTTTTAGTGGCTTATGCTTTCCTAACCCATCATGAATGTCCGCCGACGAACGCTAGGACTCATAACCGGTCTCGGCTTACTCATAATTTGCCCAACGCATAGCGCCGCCGCATCCGACGCGAACTTGAAAGAAACGATCGACGCTATTCGCCGCAAACACGACATTGCAGCCGTAGGCTACGCAGTGGTTACTAGCGCTTCTGTCGAGGCCATGGTGACCTTAGGCTTGAAAGACAGGCACACTCAAGAGGCGTTTGGACCTGATCACTTAATCCGCATCGGATCGATTACCAAAACATTTACCGCGCTGGCGATCGGCATATTAGCGGAACAACGGAAACTTAGGCTGGAGCAGAAAGTAGCAGAGTTCCTGCCGCATCCGCCATTCGACAATCCTTGGGCGAGCACTAACCCTGTCACGATTGAACAACTGCTGGAGCATACCGCAGGCCTCCATGACCTATCGAAAAAAGAGTTTGCGTTTAACACGCCCGTGACCCTGGCGACGGCATTTACCATTGACCCAGGATCCCGACGCATCGCCTGGCCTCCTGGCCTGCATTCGTCTTATTCAAACAGTGGCGCCGGAATCACAAGCGCGGTCATAGAAGCGATCACTGGTGAGCATTTCGCGGATTACGTAGGCGATGCAATTTTCGAACCGCTGAATATGACTAGTGCGACATTCGAAATACACGAAGACGACCGCGTGCTCCTCACCGCTGGTTATGATAGCGACGGTCGGACAGCCATTCCGTACTGGCACACTTTATACCCGGCGTTCGGTGGAATTAACGTGTCCATACGCGACATGATCCCGTTCGTACAATTGTTCTTGAATCGTGGCACGCAAAATGGCCAGGTCTTGCTGACTCGAGATGGCGTCACACGTATGGAACAACCGATGACAAGCTTGGCGGCACGCGCGGGCTTAGCTTACGGCTACGGACTTGGGCTCTATCAGTTTCAACATCGAGGGGTGTCGTTTTACGGGCATGGTGGCGACGCCGACGGCTATTTGTCATTTTTCGCCTATTCGCCCGAGCTGCAGCGCGGTTACTTCGTCGTTATAAACGCCTACGTAAACGGGGCCTTAAGCGAAATGAGGAGTGCTATTGAAGACGCTCTCGTTGCGTTGGAGCCGCGCGAAAAACGCACCGGAGCAGCGTTATCGAGTACCCGATTGGCATTATTAAGTGGCGAATACTTAGCCGTCACTAAACGTTTTCCGGGAGGGTCGCGGCGCGATCGGTTAACCGTAGTCGCCGATGGGGGGACGTTGTATACCTTGGCTCCGCGAGGTCGGCGGCGCGAACTTATCGCCCAAGGGCTATGGATTTTTCGCCGAACTGACGAAACTGTCGCGACCACCGCATTCATTCCATGTGGCGATCGGATCTACCTGCAAGGTGCGGTCGGTAATTTCGAGAAGCGTTTAGCTGTCGGACAAACAACCGTCCCTTGCAGCGCAATAGTTAATCAGGCGGTTAGCACGCACCGCACACCCGTACCGCCCATCCCGCAGTAGCCACCCGGGTTCTTTGCCAAATACTGTTGATGGTAATCCTCTGCAAAAAAGAATTCCGGCAGGGGCAAAATCTCTGTCGTAATTTGGCCGAGTTCTGCTGCCTTTAGCGCCGTTTGATATTCAGCTTCGGAGCGGCGTGCGAGAGCCATTTGCTCGTCATCAGCAGCATAAATTCCTGAACGATACTGTGTTCCTCTGTCGTTGCCTTGACGCATTCCTTGCGTTGGATTATGAGCCTCCCAAAAAGCCTGCAATAGTTCCCGATACGAGATGACTTTGGGGTCATAAATCACTTTCACGACTTCGTTGTGCCCGGTCATGCCACTGCAAACCTCTTGGTAGCTAGGGTTTGGCGTATGTCCGCCCGCATATCCGACTGATGTCGTGTAAACGCCGGGCAGGTTCCAATAGCAGCGCTCAACGCCCCAGAAACAACCTAGACCAAAGAGCGCGGTATCGAATGATTCCATTGATTGCGGTTGCATCGGCGTCCCCAGTACGAAATGCTTCTCCGGGACCGGCATGCGCTCGGAACGTCCCGGTAAGGCTTGCGCTGGCGACGGAATGATTTCCTTTTGATTGAGTCCCGACATGATATTTTTACCTGCATTTATTGCGTTGATTAGAGATTAAGCTTGTTCCGCACAAAATCAAGCTCGACGGACAAATTAGCGACTATTTTGCGACCTTTTCAATGACTAACTTCGTCGAGGACAAGCCGGAGATCGGTTTCTACTTGGCCTGACGGTGCACCGGAATTTCGCCTGTAGACTATGTTCTTTGCTCGATCAACGACGATGAGTCCAGGTGTGCCTTTCACCCCATAATCGCTGGCAACGCCATCCGCATTCAATAGCAACCGAAAGCCGTAGTTGTGTTTATTTAAATACGCAACAGGATCTGAGTCCTCCCAAACATTGAGCGCATAGAAATCTATACCCAGGGCCGCGTAATCGTGGCGTACTTTCTCTAGATGAGGCATCAACGCACGGCAATACGGGCACCAGGTCGCCCAAAAAAACAACACCGCCGGCCGTTCGGAATTTGCACGATGGAAATCGACAGTCGAACCACTGGCATCTCTCAAGGTCCAATTCGGCGCGAGTGTCGGCTCGGCTGCGCTGTTGAAAGTCGTGACGATGAGTCCCATTGCCACACAGAACAGGAGTATGAAACGCAATCTTCCATTATTATTCAACATTATTGAGACTCTCCGACCAGCCTAAGTTGCGAACACTATCCATTCAAAATATTAATTGCACACTAGAAACTTGATGTGCCGTTACGATAACCTTTCACTGCAACCAACGGCTCAGTAGCGTTCACCTATGCAAACCCGCATCGACTACGGGAATCACCATGAGACTCGATGAAATCGTAAAGTTCCTCGATGCGGGCCTTCGTTGTACTCTGCTTGTGAGCGCCTTGTTGGCAGTCGCAACCAACACGCTGGCAGTCGAATCGGCTAAATCGCCAGCCAGTTCGTCTACGTTTTCCGTTCTCTTCGAAAATGATTTGTTCGGAGACACTGACCAACAATACACCAACGGTGTACAGCTTAGTTGGGAATCTCCGGATCTCACGCGCTACGCCGATGCCGAGCGTTTGCCCGAATGGTTGCTCCCAATCGTCACAAATTTACCGTGGATTAATGAGCCAGACACGCAGCGCAACGTCGGATTTTCGGTTGGTCAAAAGATGTTTACGCCAAACAACACGCAATCGTCGAAGCTTGTCGCCGACGATCGTCCGTATGCCGGCTGGTTGTATGGCGCACTAGGCTTTACCAGCAAAACAGCGAAGCGGATGGATCGGTTCGAGTTTGAGTTTGGGGTTATCGGCCCGGCAGCCCAGGGCGAAGAAGCCCAGAACTTTATTCATGATCTACGCGATCTAGCAAAGACTCGCGGCTGGAGTCATCAACTTAGAAACGAGCCCGGCTTCGCCCTAATTTACGAACGCAAATGGCGGCCCTATGCATCGACAAACGCAAACGGCTTTGGTTACGACATCATCACGCATGCCGGCGGCGCGCTTGGTAACGTATATGTTTATGCGAACGCAGGAGCCGAAACCCGTATCGGCTGGAATTTGCCGGGAGATTTCGGCACGTCATATATTCGCCCAGGCGGCAATTCTAACGCGCCGACTACCGTTAACGACCCGCGTATGCGCGGGTCCCGTGCCTGCGGCGCGTACGTATTCGCGGCACTAACTGGCCGGGTCGTCGGCCGCGACATTTTTTTAGATGGCAACACTTTTGCAAACAGCCACGACGTCAGCAAGAAAAATTTTGTTGGCGATTTTATTGTGGGAGGAAGCCTGGTTTTCTATCGATACAAGCTGTCCTATGCTCAGGTCTTTCGAAGCCGCGAGTTCGACAGACAAAGGGACAAGCCCAATTTTGGGTCGATTAGCTTATCGGTCACATTTTAGCGACATAAATATTTCCCTACTCACATGGACGGTCGATCACTAGATCGAGCAAGCCGAGCGAAACAATAGGCTGAGTACATTTCCGCCCGTAACAGGCACTTTCGCCTGTTGCGCTCGTAGCTACCGTATCGTGATCAGTTGCCTAGTTCCGCAAACAAACTGTGAAATATGAATGCAGTTTAAAAAGTGCCAAGCGAGCGCGAATTGGCTTAACTACAAGGATCTCACGCATTGGAAATAAATAGGGGCAGCGCGCCAAATAACCAGGTAAGGTTGCGGCTGCTCGCATGCCAAAATAATCGGCACATTCCATCTCGCTCAAATCGACATTAACCATCGTGCTCCGACCCGTCACTGCGTTTATCGCACTTAGATACCTCCGAACGAAGCGTAAGAATCGTTTCGCGTCATTTGTCTCCATTGCTTCGGTACTTGGTGTCGCACTCGGCGTTGCGGTACTAATCATTGTCGCATCCGTGATGAACGGCTTTGAAAAAGAAGTGACGCGTCATATTCTCGGCATGACATCCCATGCAATGCTATTTACGCCAGGCTCTCCAATTCAAGATTGGGGTAGCGCTCTCGACGATATCAAACTCAATCCGCACGTCGCCGGGGCCGCGCCCTTTATTCGCGCCGGCGCGATGCTGAATCATCGTGGTGTCGTACGTGGCGTTACAGTGCAAGGAATTGATGCAATTCTTGAACCGTCGGTTACCACTTTGGTGGATGTTATTGGCGCCAAAAATTTACACACCTTGACGACAGAACCTTCAAGTATTTTGCTTGGGAAGTCGTTGGCAGAGGCTTTAGACGCCGACGTCGGTGACACGGTAACGTTGGTCGCCCCGCGTTGGAGCGAGGAAAACGGCGTGGAGTTACCGCGCTATATCGCTTTGAAGGTAATAGGAACTTTCAGCGTCGGCATGCATGATTTCGATTCTGGAATCGCGCTGCTCGATTTACCTGAGGCCGCCAAGATATTCGAACTTGATACGGCCGTTTCTGGATTTCGAATTCGATTCACCGATCCGGACTTAGCGCCGCGCGAGGCTCTGGCCATCGCCGAGCGGCTGTCGAACGGCTTCACGGCAATTAATTGGACACAATATCACCGTAATTTTTTTCACGCAATCAAATCCCAAAAGCGGATCATGTTTGTCATCCTATCGTTAATCGTTGCTGTCGCGGCTTTTAATATCGTCGCTTCGATGGTCATGATTGTTAAAGAAAAGGACCGCGACATCGCAGTACTGCGCACCTTAGGGTTAAGCCGCATAGCAGTAATGCTAATTTTCATTATCCAAGGAATGCTGATCGGATTAAGCGGCGTCCTGCTCGGAATTGTGATCGGCACGTGGGGCGCAGATCAAGCAGATCGAGTCGTCGCGGCGATCGAAAAAATATTTAACATTAGTTTCATAAAACCCGACGTCTATTACATCGACTATCTACCGTCGGACGTCAGAGTAGAAGATATCGCGGTTATCTCTGTCGTCGCATTTCTCATATGTGTCGCCGCCACGCTCTACCCCGCATGGCGCGCATCACGAACCTCGCCGGCGCTCGCATTACGTTACGAGTAGGCCCCTAGTCCACCTAAACTTGTCCACAGATTGCAAATGCCGCCGTCCTCCCCAACGACCATGACTGCTCGATACGCAATCCGACAAGACGTTGTCTTAGTGCAACCACGGAGCCAAATTACCGGCGCCCATCCGGGAATCTGACAGCGATGGCAATCTCATCATATAGGCAATATTGCAGCGCACAATTATAGTTCTATAATAGCCCTCCCAAGTGAAGCGATTCGAAAAAGCAAACGATGGACATAAAAGGTAAAGTCGCGGTGATAACCGGTGCTGCAAGTGGTATTGGGCGCGCCGCGGCTCAGGAACTCAAAAATCAAGGCGCCGCCGCAATCGCGCTGGTCGATATGGCGGACACGGTTCGAGGCGTCGCTGAAGAATTGAATGCAGGAACCGGGACCGATTCCGTTCGCGCTTTTCAGGGCGACACAACCGACGAGATGTTTCGTAAAAGCGTGTTTGATGCTATGCGACGCGACTACGGCGGGGTCAATATCTGCATTCCTGCGGCGGGAATTACACGCGATGCGTTAGCCGTGCGCCTAAATAAAGAGAAAGGCAAAGCGAACATTTATCCCATTGAAAATTTTCGCCAGGTTTTGGAAGTGAACTTGATAGCGCCTATCTATTGGGCGCTAGAACTCGTGGCCCAGATGGCCGAGGACCGATTTACCCGCGGATTAAAGAAATGGGATGCAACTGAAGGCGTACAAGGCGTCATCGTGTTTATCGGTTCCGTTTCGTCACAAGGAAATAAGGGACAAATTTCGTACGCGACTGGCAAAGTGGGCTTAGAAGGTGCTGCCGCTACCCTGATGAAAGAAGCGATGTACTACGGCGTGAGATGTACCGTGATACACCCAGGATTCACCGACACGCCTATGGTCCGCGCGCTTGGTGAGGACTACATCAATAATCACGTGATACCAGCCACCCAAATTGGTCGCCTAATCAGGCCGGAAGAAATTGCTGACGCGATATGTTTTTTAATTCGTAACTCTGCGGTTAGTGGTCAGTTATGGGCCGACGCTGGCTGGCATCCGATGCCAACCTAGTAACGCCGTTGATTACGGCTGTCCTGCCGAAGCCCGTACGCTCCTCATTCGCTCGACGCTAATAAACGACCGCGGCGGGCTACCGATTGAAGAATTCGACCGCTTCATCGTTCAATAACTGGGCACCGCAGACTTACTTCATAAAAACCTTTTTAAGTAAGTCTGTCGTGCGCGCGGCCGGATTTTCACGGATCAGTCGCTCTTGCTCACCAACCATTAAGAACACTCCATCCATCGTCTTCTCGGTCACATAATTTCCGAGGTCAAGTTTTTCAGTATCGATGAACTTGCTCGCAAAACCAGCTTTATCAACCATATCCTGGTATTTTTTCGTCATCCCAACCTGGCCAATTGCGCTGTCGATTATTGGCCGCATCCGAGTTTTTAATGAGTCGCCACTCGAACGTTTCAGATACTCGGTAGCGGCTTGGTCGCTGCCATTGAGTAAGCCTTTCGCGTCGTCTATAGACATTTTCCTAATCGCATCGCCAAATACTGCCGCGGCTTCTGGAACTGCGCGCTCTGCTGCGCGATTCATGCCCTCTACGAATTGATCGGCCTTGGCATCCTGTCCAATTGCCCGCAATCCCTTTTCGACCATCGATAAGTGTTTCGGCATTGGAATTTTGACATCCAGATTTTTTAAAAAACCATCAGGTTTTCCTAGCTTCTGGACAGCTGTTTGGGTGCCTTTAGCCAGCGCTTCTTTGAGCCCATTGGCGATTTGCTCTTGCGACAAACCGGCGGCATCCGCGGCTTTAGATAGCGTTCCACTTTCGAGGACCTTAGATCCCTCTGACTTGAAGATATCCACAAATCCCGACCAGTCGGCAGTCGCGTGCGGTGATGCCAGCGCCATAAGGCCGGCGGCACTAATCGATAATAGTAATTGCTTGCGCTTCACGGAATCTCCTTCACCGTTGTGTGACCAAACAATCTAATCGTGATCGGGGCCAAAATAAGTGCACCCCCGATCAGCGCCTTCCATCACCACGACCTTAACTAAGCCCGCCACGGAAGCTTCAATTTTTTCCCAAATCCAAATGGCGACGCACTCCGAGGTTGGATTTGCTAGTCCGAGGACGTCATTCAGATAACGGTGATCCAGCGCATCCTTTACGGTGTTCGCAGGAGCGTCCAGTTCAGAGAAATCCAGGACCCACCCGGTATTCGGATTAACGTCGCCACGAACATGGAGTTCGATCAAAAATGTATGACCATGGACTCGACTACAAACATGCTCTGGTGGGAGCTTAGGCAGGCGGCGTGCCGCATTAATCGAGAATTTTAAAAACAGATCCATAGGTCGATGATAATAACACTAGGCCATCTTTAACGGGCGACCCCTCGGCATCAATCTACTAACTCACGGTCGACGGCATGCCCCACGTTGTTCTTCCGATGGAAATGCTTTGACTAAGCAAATACGGGCCAACAAAGCGTTTCCGTCATGCGCACTATCTACACCACCTAGAACAGCCTCGACAGCGCTCCTGGTCGCTCATCCCCAGCGCGAATATTGCGCCGTCGCGATTGTTAACTTACCGTTCGGTAGGCCCGCACTAAATTAAATCGCGTTATACGCCCGAGTACGTCACCGAAATTCAATACATTCGCCATGGGTCACCCTTTGAAGGGATGATTAACAGTAAAATTGTGCTAAACATAAACTGATCAACAATCACGTCGCCTAAGGGGATTAATTTGAACCATCCGAACGAACGCGTACTTTGCGTTGACGACCAGTCCGAAATTATTGATCTTTTAGAACGACATCTTCGGGACAGCTACAGCTGTGTCTTCGTAACAAGCGGCGCTGAAGCGCTCCAAGCCATCGATTCAGACGGGCCATTCGCAGCCGTAGTAGCAGACTACTCAATGCCTAACATGGACGGAATTACCTTACTCACAGAAATTCGAAACCGAGCGCCCGACACAGTACCAATAATGCTAACCGCTTATGGCGACATCGACGTCGCGATCGCGGCGCTGCATGAAGGTAATATATTTCGTTTCCTACGCAAGCCATGGGGAAGCGACGAGCTAAAACGCGCAATCTCTGATGCGCTAGATCTATATCACTTGATCACAAATGAACGTCGATTACGCAACGAGTTAGCTGACGCAAACGCCGAACTGGACAGCAAAGTTAAAGAGCTAGATGAAACGAACCAACTGCTTGAATACTGGGTGGAATTCAGTCCGGCAATTCTTTACAGTCTGACCTGCGAAAATGACGATCTGAGACCAACTTACGTCAGCAAGAACTTTTCTCGACTCACCGGGCACGAGCGTACCGCAATGATTGTCGACCCGGAATTTTGGGCGCGAAATATTCACGACGAAGACCGGCAAGGATTCCACGACGCTGTGACTCTTTTGATGAGCGGAACTACCTCCAGTCAGACAATTGAATACCGAGTGCGCCACGAGTCCGGCGCCTTCCGCAAAGTCATCGACTCGATGAGGGTGATCCGCAATAGCGAGGGACGGCCACTAGAAATTGTCGGTGCATGGTTAGATTTGAGCAACCGCAAATGAATTCGACTGCATCGCAGTGCCCCACATAAATTAATTACTAATATATAATAAAATTAATAATCTACATATTGAACTTATTTAAGAATTATCATATCTGACATGAAGTAAATGACTTAATCCATTGTAAAAAATAATAAAACTTGCTTACGGTCCTCGAATGCAATATAAATAGCACTCGTAACTACTTAATAGTACGAAATTTTATATTTTCAAGGTTTTCGAGGGTCTGGTCTATGGACAACCTTGCACGTCATTATTCAGTCGCCGTTGATAAGACGGTTATGCCCAATTTAGTCCCCAATACAAAGCCAAGCTTCCAGAAAGTCCGCAACGACTTTATCCGTCACCCACAACAGTTTCCGATAGAATTTCGGCGAACTCGAACATGGGCGTGGTCTGCGCAGAATCAAAATTCGCCTTCCGGTGATTTGGGCTTGAGCTTCGCGTCACGCAAGTACATTCCCACAGGTACGAGAATGGAACTGTCGATACCGCTCCGCGGTGTTGTGCAGAAATTCCAAGGAACCGTGGTTATGGTGCGCGAGACATCAGAAGGATTTGAAATAGGTTTGTGGTTGGCGTCTGCGGATGACGCCAGTCGCGCACGATTAGTCGAGCAGATATGTCATTTAGAATGCTCGCTCCTGGGCAACAAGGATCGAGCGGAAGCAGCCGAGCTAGGCAAAGCGGCTCCCTCACCAAATCGCAGATTGGCGAGTTAACTTCGAACCTGCCAGAACAGCCAACGCCGACTGCTGGTCATCGCGCCGGAAAGGTTACTACCGCGCGCTCCAGCTGAGCACAGCTGTCGGCGCTCCGGCGCACGACCCGTGTTGCTAGACTACTTCTCTACTCGAACCTAGTTGCCTTCCAACGCCTGCCTCACTATTCAGGGAGCTCGCTGGTCGTTCAGGCGATATCAATCCAATCACCCATCATCCTTGGGCCTTATCACTATTTTCGGCGTCTTGTTGCGCGCCCGTGTGGTCGTCCTGCATCTAGCGACTTTACGTCGTCGTCTTGTCGCTCTTCGAGCGGTTGCGCGTCGCTATCTGTTAGCTCATCAACAGACGCGCGAACTTCTTCGTCCGGCACATCGGAATTTCTTTCGCTGTCCGGATCTGCCTGTGAACCGACTTGTTGCTCAGCATCAGTACCCGAGTCGATCACTTCGGCCGGCTCAGACGGCGTATTCAATACCGGTAATAATCCTGCCTTGAGACTTTCAATTTGAACGGTAGCTTGCTCGGCGTCGCACAATTGTTGCGCTCCGCCCGCCATGTGCTCATAGACCGAACGATATTGCTCAGTCATATCGTGAAGTAAACTCGCAGTGGTCTGAAAGTGCTCGGCCACGTTTTCTTTGTATTGTGAAAGCTCGGATTTTAATTCGGCCGCCGATTTGCCATCACCGGCACGGCGCTGACGCCCCTGAGCAATTGCGTATCCGCCAAGAGCGCATGCCACACCCGTGACAACTAATAGAACCACGACCGTGACGACATCAAGAGTCAACATTAATTCTCCTTTTAGGACTCAAATTCAACGGGTTAAGAGCTCGCGATTATACGCATTATGCGGCGTAAATTACTGCCCTCGGTTTGCATCGCGATGTCGCTATAATCCCGTGCTCAATTTGATTGTACGCTCGCCACACAGAAGACAATAGAAAGGTCGATTCAATATGGAATTTCTCATGGACTACGGCATGTTTGCCGCCAAGTTCCTTACAGTTGCAGTTGTCGTCGCCGTCGTTCTCGGCATTTTGATCATGCTGGTTATCGGACGCTCTGCCGGGGCGGCCGAAGACCAAATTGAAGTAAAGAACCTAAATGACAAGTACACATCAATGACGCTGACATTAAAAAACGCGATGTTGCCGGCAAAACAGTACAAACAAGAAATCAAGCGTGAAAAACACGACCGCAAGGACCGCGATAAGGGCAAAAACGTCGACACAGAAAAATCGCGATTATTTGTCTGCCGCTTCGATGGGGACGTCCGCGCTTCGGCAGTCTCGTCGCTACAAGAAGAAGTTACCGCGATCCTTTCCGTTGCGACGAAATCGGACGAAATAGTAGCCATCATCACAAGTCCGGGCGGGGTTATCCACGGTTACGGATTAGCTGCCTCACAGTTACAAAGGATCCGTGATCGGCAAATCCCTCTGACGGCAGTTGTCGACAAGGTGGCGGCCAGCGGAGGCTACATGATGGCCTGCGTTGCAGACAAAATAATCGCGGCGCCGTTCGCAATAATCGGCTCTATCGGCGTTGTAGCTCAAATGCCGAATTTCAGTAAATTACTCAAAAAACACGACATCGACTACGAAGAGATAACGGCGGGCGAATACAAACGAACATTAACTATGTTCGGTGAAAACACCGATGCCGACCGAAATAAATTTCGTGCGGAACTCGAAGACGCACACGAGTTGTTCAAAGAATTCGTTGCCGAAAACCGGCCGCAGGTTGACATAGCGGCGATTGCAACCGGCGAATACTGGTACGGAAAACGTGCGCTCGAGCGTAAATTAATCGATGAATTAAGTACTAGTGACGACTACCTATTCCGCCGCGCACAAGAAGCAGATGTCTACGAGATCACCTATGTTCAGAAACGTTCGAAGCTTGAGAAGTTGATTGGTAGTGCGACGCAACTATTTCGATCTTTCTAGGTTTAGGATTGCACGAAACATCCGGCATAACTGCTCGCGAGCATGACCGTCTGGTAATGAATATCGACTATGTCATCGACATTCGGCGCATAGCCTCCGGCCATGACAACGGCCAACGGAACGTTGCCACGTCGGCATCGGTCAATAAGTAGCTCATCGCGCGCGCCTAAACCCTTTTTGCTTAAAGTGAGCCGCCCAAGCCGATCCTCTTTGTATGGATCCGCGCCAGCGAGATAAATTACGAGTTGCGGCCGCGCCGCTACAAAAGCGCGCGACACCCCGTCGCGAAAATTCCTCAGATATCCGCTATCACCCATACCGTCTGGAATGGCGACATCCAAATTACTTGTGGCTTTGTTGATAGGGAAATTTCCGTCGGCATGGATTGAAAAGGTGTATAGCTGCGGGTAGTCGCCGAGAATTTCCGCGGTGCCGTCGCCTTGGTGCACATCCGCGTCCACTACCAAGACCCGTTGAATGTCGCCGCGCAAGGACAGTGCCAAGACCGCAATTGCCACATCGTTAAACAAACAATACCCCGCACCACTATGCCTTTTCGCGTGATGAGTTCCGCCGGCAAGGTTGACGGCCACACCCTCATGGAGAGCGGCACGGCACGCCGCCAAGGTACCTCCTGCCGAGTGTAAGGCCCGTTCGACGAGCGCAAACGACCAAGGAAACCCTAACAAGCGTTGCTCTTCAGCAGAAAACTGCCCAGCGATTGCCCGCCTAATGTAGGCGCAGTCATGCGCGAGCGCCACGTCTGCCAGCGCAATCTTCGGTGACTCGATGAAATCAAGTTTAACTAGATTTTGGGCCGATAGTCGTTCACGTAGACGCGAATATTTGTCTTGCGGGAATCGGTGCCGCGCTGGTACTGGCAGCGGATAGGTATCGCAATACAATGCTTTCATGAATGGCTCAATGGTCTGGGCACACGGTGCAAACTAGAGAAACCAAAATCTCATGCTATTTATTGCTCAAATGCGCGCTTTAGTTCTTCTCCGATAATCTCTATCCCACGGCGCACCGATTCAGAATCCTGCGCATAGGAGATGCGGATACATTGCTCGGCATGGTTCCAAGCTTGCCCAAGTCCAGGAAAGAAATGCCTGCCGGCCAAGACTAATACGTCGCGCCTTTTCAGGCGTTCGTATAACTCAATATCTGAAATGGGCAAATCGGGAAACCATGCCCAAAGAAAAATCGCGCCTTCGGTTTTATGTAGATAGTAATTGATGCCCGCGAAATATTCGGCGCACCACGCTCGCGCTTGAACGGCCTTTTGCAGATAAAACGGCCTAATTTCCTTTGCGCAAAGATCCTCAATCCCGTCGGAATCAATCAGTTCAGTGACGAGACTCGCGCCTAATGAACCATTCGCTAGCATCGTAATCGCGTTAACGCTGGTGATTGTTTGGACAATTTCCGGCGCAGCAACGATGATCCCAGTGCGTAAACCCGGCAATCCGAGTTTGGACAAACTCATGCATAAAATGGTGTGTGCGTCGAACACAGGCGTCGCCTCGCTAAACACAATGTTAGGAAACGGAAGCCCATAGGCGTTATCGATGATCAACGGCACATTGTGCTCGCGCGTAAGCATTACCAATTGGTCAAGTTCGTCATCCGTGATGACATTGCCGGTTGGGTTGGTGGGCCGCGACACACACACTGCCGCCACGTCAGGCGTGATCTCGAGTGCTTCGAAATCGATGCGGTATTTGAACGTGTGCTCGTCGATTATCTCAATCGCCGGTTTGACCGAACGGACCATCTCCGGTTGTAAGCCAACGTCGGCATAGCCGAGATACTCCGGAGTACGCGGAAGGAGAATCTGCCGCGCGCGGCCCTCCCTTGTCATTCCAGCAAGCATGTTAAACAAAATGAAAAAGCTTGCCTGACTACCAGCGGTGGTCACGATATTCGAAGCGTCGACCGCCCAGCCAAAACGGCGCCTCAACAAACCTGCTAATGCGTCTAAAAATGGTCGATGCCCTTGTGGACCGTCGTATTGTCCTGCGATGGCGGCGAAACGGCCATCGTCCAGCGCTGCCTGCATATGATCGTGAAACAAGCTACTTATTCCTGGAATCGTTCCGGGATTGCCGCCGCCAAGATTCATGATCGCGCGGCCACTATTTAAGGCTTCGCCGAGATCGTCCATTAACTGACGAGTCCCTGAACCAGAATTGAATTGATCGCCAAATTTTGAATATTTAGTCATCGCTTAGGTCTTTAGTTATCAAGAATTTTCTATGCCGATCACAAGTCTCTTCATTAAAGCAATGCTCTCAAAGCGATACGCTATAAGAGATAACCTATCATTAAGATCTGCTTCGGATAGTATGTTGTTCATGTTCTCGTCTCTAGTAAATTTTTGCCGTCGCATTGGAGCCCTGCGAACAGGTCTCGCAATAGCCACAATTGTCGTGATGGCGGCCGCGCCGTTTGCGGACGGCTCAACTCACATGCACGATTGGCGCTTGTTCCCGAGCGTGATTGCTCCTACGTTAATGATGATGTTGGTGTTCACCTTGCCGTTAGACATCACCATGGCATACGTCTTCATGAGCGACGCGAGTGAGATAGAGCGACAACGTTTGCGGGTGATCATACGTTTCGAAGCTCTCCTGTTGGTGCTGATGGTTCTGAGCTGGATCCCTTTTATGTTTCGCGTGCTCGATTTCTCGCCATTTTCGTAACACTCCATCGCATTACCTTCCAATCGCTAGGCGTTTCGCCTTGCCAGATTAAGTCAGTCCGTAGACATAAACCCGCTACTTAGACACTCGCAGGCTTGCGGATTTAGAACCTATCGGACGCCGAAAAGACGATTTGTCGCCGAATTACGCCGCTGAAGTTGAAATTTTTCGAGTTTACTACTAGTATTTAATTTAGTTCATTAACTATATTATATAAGCTATTGTAAAATAATGATTTATTCAATTGCCCACGCTTTTGCGCACGAAGTCTCTCTAAGTAAGCAATCGACTCCACCATTATCACGACGAGCGCGTTCG
>JBLFWZ010000019.1:0-31869 GCA_047611905.1 Gammaproteobacteria bacterium
AGTTAGTTAGAATATGCCACTTTTATGCTGCGGCACTTTAGGCGGGGCATGTCGCGCGGTTGATATTCCTATAGCGATGCACAATGGTTCCGCTGCTGCATTAATGGTAACCCAGGCACGTCATGGTTGAAGGAAAATTTTCTCAGGAGACAGGCGCTATGAGCCAACAATGGGATTCGGATCGCTATGCCCGTGAGGCCGGTTTTGTTGCCACGTTAGGCGAACCGTTAATTGGGCTGCTTGCTCCCAAGCCGCATGAACGAGTCCTAGACCTCGGCTGCGGCGATGGTGCGTTAACGGAGAAACTAGTGCCTTTCGGCTGCCAGATCACAGCGCTCGACAGTAGTCGCAATCAAATTGCCGCGGTAATTCGACGGGGGCTAGACGGTCACGTGATTGACGCCCACGCGCTGCCCTACACGGAAGAATTCGACGCCATATTGAGTAACGCGGCGCTGCATTGGATGACCGATCACGGCAAAGTGCTCGCCGGCGTGGCCCGTGCGCTAAAGCCCAAGGGGCGTTTCGTCGCCGAGATGGGTGGCGCCGGTAACGTTGCTCGGATCGTGAAGCGTATCGACGCGCTGCTACGCGCCGAAGGTGTCGATTCAGATAGTGTTAATCCGTGGTATTTTCCAACCGCAAACGAATACCGCGAGCGGCTTGAAGGTCACGGCTTTAGTATCAAATCCATGCAGCATTTCGAACGGCCGACAAAAATCGAAGTTGATATCGCCGCGTGGCTAGAGATCTTTGCGACGAGCTTTTTTGCGGCTTTCGAACCCTGGCGCAAAACGAAACTGCTCGCGCGATTGCGCGACGAATTGCGCTCCGATCTATGCGATTCGGATGGCAATTGGACCATCGATTACGTGCGGCTTCGTTTCGTGGCCGTCAAAGACACTAAACAATCGTGACCCTTTCTGGCGGATGTTTGTGCGGGCTCGTGCGCTACCGGATACTGAGCACCCCGGGACCCTTGGTTTATTGTCATTGTAGTCAATGCCGCAAAGCGCAAGGCTCTGGATTCGCAGCAAATGTCCCCGTTGCGCGCGCTAGTTTCGAGCTCACCGACGGTGCTAGTTATATAACGGCTTACCAAGCATCGCAGGATAAGACCCGGTATTTCTGCGCGAAATGCGGCTCGCCGCTTTACAGTTATTTGCGCGAGGCATCGAACTATCGGATCCGCGCAGGCAGCCTCGATTGGGCGCCAGAATTATCGCCGAGTGCACATATCTTTATCGCATCGAAAGCAAACTGGGTAGACGTTGACGATAATTTGCCGCAGTTTTTCGAAAGAGAACCGCGCGAGCCGTAATGTCATGCACGCATCTGTCTAACGCGCGACCGAAAAATATCCCCGTCGGCCCGCAACCCAATCGCATACCCGAGTCGGACATCTCGGAGCCTCCGATGAAGCGCTAGTACTCCGATGCCGAGAAGCGCGATAGCTCTTGAATGTCCTTCAATCGATAGCAGAAGTTGCTCTAGAGCAGACCTCACGAAAAAGAATACGACAGAACCAAGAAACGATGCTCAACGAGGGACGGCCACCACCAGCGGCCGCATCCAACAACGCGAGATAACCACGTAGGTTTCGAACCTATCTGGCAGACAGGTTTCGATGCATGCTGTCCAATTTCGCGATCCGGGTTCGTTTTACGTAAAAGCCATTCGCTTCAAATGTTCGCTCTATAATCCCCGCTCCGACGTTAAAAGAAATAGGAACCTGCCTTGAGCCCAAATCCGAAAACTGGAGCATTCGATTCTGTCGATACGGTGCATGCCGCTTTCGCAAACGAAAATTACATCACCGACCGCGCACTCGCGTTGACCCTGAAACTGGCGGCCGACCTAGAGAAGCCAATCCTACTCGAAGGTGAAGCCGGGGTTGGTAAAACGGAGGTCGCAAAAGTTCTCGCATCCGTACTGAACACGCCGCTCATTCGCCTACAGTGCTACGAAGGGCTGGACGCAAACACGACCTTGTACGAGTGGAATTACGCGCGGCAAATTTTGCATATCCGGATGGCAGAACAAGATTCCGATAGACGCGCAACTTTAGAGCAAACTATTTTCAGTGATGAATTCTTGATGAACCGGCCGTTGCTGGAAGCGATCCGCCATCCAGGTCCCGAAGCCGCGGTGCTTTTAATCGACGAAGTGGATCGGGCTGATGAGGAATTTGAGGCATTTTTGCTCGAGGTTCTGTCGGAATTTCAAATCACAGTTCCCGAAATCGGAACATTTAGTGCCGTCAAACGTCCGCGCGTAATACTCACCTCCAATCGTACGCGAGAACTCAACGACGCGCTTAAACGTCGATGTTTATACCTTTGGATTGATTACCCCACACCAGAGAAAGAACTCGAGATCATTACGGCACGGATCCCCGGGATCCAAGCATCACTCGCGAAAGCCATTACTGATGTGATGCGTCAGCTCCGTGAAGTCGATTTCTACAAACGCCCGGGGATTGCTGAAACCTTAGATTGGAGCCAGGCATTGCTCGGCCTTGGTGTGAGCACACTAACAGCGGAATTAATGCAGGATACAGCCGGCGTGATCCTTAAATACCATGACGATATCGAACGGCTGCGCGAAATGGGGGCCGATAGTTTTCTGAACCCGCAAGCGCCGCGATGAGTACCGCTCAAAGCGCACACGAAGCATTTATAGACCGTGCGCTGGCTCTCTGCCGACTTGCGAAGGATGCGCAATTACCGGTTAGCCAAAGTCGGATCATAGACGTATTTCGTGCACTCAAATCGATAGATTGGCTCAATGAAGACGATTTCCGATTGGCGCTACGAACTAACCTTGCTGGGAGTCGTGAGGACGAGATTCGATTCGACCGAATATTTCGTACCTATTGGCGGCATCTTGCCGTGGAACAGCAGGACTACAAACCATGGCGACATGAGCTCGTACGTGGCGACAAGCAATATGGCGAACAACGCGACCACGAAGATATGCTAACCGAACAAGAACATTTCGGTGCTCAAGATGTGCAGCGAAGTCTTAATTTAACGGCCCGTTGGGATCCTACAGCGCCACCTTTAGAGCAAGTGATCCGTCAACTCGCGAAACGCCTTGCGACCCGACCAAGTCGCCGGCATAAACATGCCAAGACTGGCCGAAAAATTGATATTCGACGATCCGTGCGACGTAATCTGGGCAGCGGCATGGACATGCTCGAACTGATGCGCTCACGAGCAAAAGTGCGCAAAACGAGGATCGTGCTGCTCGCGGACGTTAGCGGTTCGATGGATGCGTTTAACCCGTTTTTACTGCAACTGATGCTCGGTTTGCAACGTCAACTACGAAATTCTAGAACCTTAGTTTTTAGCACTGAAGTGTCTGAAATAACCATGCAATTGCGTCGCGGCACGGTAGCTAAAACCTTAAACGAGGTCGGTGCCGTGGTTAAGCACTGGTCGGGCGGAACGAACATCGGCGGTGCGCTAGGCCGCCTCAACCGCGGCATTTTACGTGAAGGTTCTGCCGGTTCGACGGTGGCGATAATCATCAGCGACGGTTATGACAACGGCCAAACCGAGCAAATTGAAATTGAGATGCGTGCGATCAGACGTCGGGTTCGAACCGTTGTTTGGATTAACCCGATGTACGGCGCAACCTCGTTCGAGGTGCGAGCAGCCGGGATGAAAGCCGCTCTACCCTTTGTCGATCATTTCTTACCCGCTTTTAACGCTAAGTCACTGACAAGCTTGGTGCACAAACTAGCGCAGATCTAGCTGACCTGCGCTAGGTCTCACAAGAGGCTAGCTCAACGCTGCTTTCAGACGTTCAGCTGCAAAGCGTAATCCGTCGGCACCTGCTTCAAGTGCTCCAGGAAATGACAGGAACCCATGAATCGTACCTTCGTAGCATTTGTATTCCGAGGCTACGCCTGCGGCGCCTAAAGCATCTGCATAGGCCTTGCCTTCGTCGCGCAACGGGTCGAATCCCGCGGTGATCGTCAACGCCGGTGGCAGTCCAGCAAGATTGTCCGCTTCAATTGGTGAAGCTTTGGCGTCGCCAGCTGGATTTGAATCGCCGAACAGCAGTTTACCGAACCACATCATGTCGGCAGACGATAAAAAGTATTCGCCGCCGCCGAATTTCTCTCTCGACGCATAATTCGTCGCCGAAAAATCGGTTGCCGGATACATGAGTAACTGAAAAGCAACTTTGTCGCGAAGTTGTTGCGCAACAACGGCCGCCATGTTTCCGCCAGCACTGTCACCTGTGACCGCAATTTTACTATTGTCGCCACCGAAACTTGCGGCATTGGAGTGCGCCCATTTAGTTGCCGCGATGCAGTCTTCAATACCCGCCGGGAAAGGATTCTCAGGTGCTAAACGATAGTCGACGGCAACCACGATGACATCCGCTTCGTTTGCATAGTAGCGGCACATGTTGTCATGCGTCTCGAGATCGCCGATGACCCAGCCACCGCCGTGAAACAGCATCAGAACCGGAATTTTCTTACCGGCGAGGCCTCGTGGCGTGTAAACCCGCAGAGGTATCTTGCCGTTCGGACCGGAAATTTCCCGGTCGTCGCTGTCGTGGATCGGTAACAGGTCGCCCTGTAGCGTCTGAACGAGTCCGACGAACACGCCTCGACAAGTATCGACCGGCATTTCGTTCAATGCTGGACCACCTTGAGAGGCAATGTTCTTTAAGAGTGTATCGGTGCTTTCATCGAGGGCCATTGTCATTCTCTCCAAAATTTCTATTGAAACGCGATTTGTCATGCATCGCGTTTATCAGTCGACACCAAGCTAATTTATTAAGCCCATTTTTAACACGGTAATGGGTACCCGAAGCTTCTCTATTATAGGACGCTGGGCCAATGAACTCACCTGCCGATAGCGTATTTTTCTTCCGCTGCCTCAACTGTCTGGGCGAGCAAGGTATTGATGGTCATGGGGCCGACTCCACCAGGCACTGGAGTGTAAGCCGCGCAGGATTCCGTGATCGACGTCAATTCAATATCGCCCATCCCGCCGGGATGAAATCCTGCGTCGACAACGACCGCACCTGGCTTGATCCAGTCCCCGCGGATAAATTCGGGTTTGCCAACGGCGCCGACCACGACGTCGGCAAGACGGACCAAATTTGCCAACCCCTGTGTTCGGGAGTGACAGATGGTGACAGTGGCATTTTCATTCAACAACATCATTGCCATCGGTTTTCCTAGAATTGGGCTTCGCCCCACGACAACAGCATGTTTGCCTACTAGCGACACCGAATAGTGTTTCAGTAAACGCATAATGCCAGCCGGCGTCGCCGAACCATAAGCGCGTTCTTGCATCGCCATCCGCCCAAACCCCCACGTAGTCACACCGTCAACGTCTTTTTCTAGCGCGATGCGGTCGAAACAAATGCGTTCATTTATTTGTGCCGGCACAGGATGTTGCAACAAAATTCCGTGTACATCAGGATTGCCATTGAGTTTGTCTATCTCAGTGAGCAGCTGATCAGTGGTAGTCGCATCGGGCAGGTCGATTCGCAAGGAGTCCATGCCGATCCGCTCGCAGGCATTCGCTTTCATCTTTACGTAGGTTGCGGATGCCGGATCGTCGCCGACTAGAATAGTTGCTAGGACTGGCTTACGTCCCGCCATCTTAGTTGTAATAGCAGCGACTCTAATTGATAGAGCCGTCTCATTTTGCTTCGCCAGTGATTTGCCGTCCAACAACAATCCGGTCATCGAATTTCCCTGAGATTAAATCGCAACAGCGGCGCACCGTAAAGTAAGCCGACCTACTTTGCGCGACATCTTAATATCGCCGTTAAGGATTAGCTGACAGATAAAATAATCTTACCCATCTGCTCGGATGCCCACATACGTTGGTGCGCTGCAACACCGTCGTCTAAGGAAAATGATTGGTCGACGACAGGCTCAATCTTATTTTTCACGACGAACTCAAGCATGGCTTTGAATTCGCTTGGCGTACCCATGGTGGTTCCCTGGATACGCGCTTGTTTGAAAAACATTTTCGCCATCTCCAGTCCTGCCGCAGGGTTCCCCAATGTGGCGCCAAAGAAAATAAAACGCCCGCCGGTATTCAGTGTATTCATCGCTGCGTTAACGACATCGCCGCCGGCACTATCGATTACCGTATCGATTCCGCCGCTCATCTTGCGCAAAGCTCGGCTCCAATCGGCATCTTTATAATTCACACCGCCAGCTATTCCGAGCTTTAAGGCCGCCGCAATCTTCTCGTCACTACCACTGGTGACATAAACCTCTGCGCCATGATATTTCGCCCATAAAAGCGCAAACGTCGCGACACCGCCACCGATACCCGTAACAAGTACTTTCTGACCCTTGCAGACCTCGCCATGGGTTATTAGTGCACGCCACGAAGTCAGTCCTGCTAAAGGCAGCGCCGCGGCCTGCTGCCAATTAAGATGCGGCGGTTTTGGCATCACATCGTCAGCAGGCACGCAGATGGCTTCGGCAAACGTCCCTTGATCCGGCATTCCCAACACGCGAAAGTCGGCGCCGCCACAACGCGGGTCGTCACCCCAATTACGCGCCGGATAGATAACGACTTCTTGTCCAACGAGGGATTGATCACCGCCGGGACCCACTGCATCAATAACACCAGCGCCATCGGATCCGCCAACACTGGGTAACTGCACTTTCGGATACTGGCCAACCGTTATCCAAACGTCACGCCGATTCAACGCTGCGCAGCGGATCTGCACACGGACTTCGCCGGTCGCAGGTTCCGGGAGCGGGATGTCTTCGATGACCAGATTTTCCGGCCCGCCGAGTTCTTTCAGTACAAGTGCTTTCACAATTAATCCTTCCGTGTGAATGTCGTGTCCGGATTGGACGAGTTTTCTGTGTGGGTTAGCAGTCGAATTATTATCGGCCTTGGAATTCGTATTTCTCTTTTGCGACAAACGCGGCAACACCCTTCTTCGCGTCCTCCGTGTTGCCTGCGAGGCCCGCGATTGATCGGGTTTCATATTCCATTTGAGTTTCCATCGTGTTGCTCAACGAGTCGGCGAATAAACGTTTAATCTCGCCGTGCGCCTTGGTCGGGCCTTTGGCAAGTTTTTGCGCGCAAGCACGAGCCGTATCCATGAGCTTATCGTCCGCGACGACTTCGGTGATTAAGCCCATCGTGCAAGCCTCATCGGCGCTCAATACAGGATTAAGCAAAGCGAGTTCTTTAGCCTTACGAACTCCAACTAAGCGAGGTAGGAAGTAGGTGCTACTGCCGTCGGGGGAGAAACCAATTTTTGAATAGGCCATGGTGAATTTTGCCGATTGGGCGGCAAATACAATGTCCCCTGTTAGCGCGATACTCATACCCGCACCGGCTGCGGTGCCGTTGACGGCGATAATTAAAGGCGCGTCCATACGTGAGAAGCGCGAAATTGCGGCATGCAAAGTCGTTGTCATACCGCGCATATGTTCGGACATTGCATCCCCCTGGGCATGGAATCCGACAACATCTCCTCCTGCACAGAACATCTTCCCTTCGCCGGTTAAGATAACTGCACGAATATTTGCGTTTGAAGCGCAGTGCGTCGCCGCCGCGTGTAATTCATCGCTCATTTGCAAGCTTAAAGAATTTGCCGCTTCCGGTCGTGAAAGTGTGATGGTTGCAACCTGATCCGCAACGTCAAATTTTAATGTTTCGTAAGTCATTTTCGTCCCCTATACACGTGCCAAATTAGTTTGTTTGAGGCGGCGCCAGATCGCGTTCACGTTCTGGCAAGATCACCATGATTTTTCGACGTTCTACTGGCGTCATACGACTCCAACTCCCAATCTCTTCAAGCGTCCTGTAGCACCCCCGACAAATATCGTCGCCTTTACGCAGTTGGCAGATGGCAACACAAGGGGATTCGATTGCTGCTGGCACTTGATGGTCGCTCAAGGTTTGCCGGAAGTCATGTGGCGCAAATATTCAAGGCCCGAGATCGCGCGGCTGCCGTACCACGACAACATTTCGCCATCCACCAATGAAACATCCGTGTCGGAACCAAATATTCCTTTTACTTCTGCTAGATGTTTGTCCTTAAAAGGATAGGGTTCGCTACTTAACAACACAGTTCCTACCTTACCGACGTAGTCCGACAGTGTAATTACTGGATACCGATCGGGTGACTGCTCGGGCAGCGTTCGCCAACTAATTAAATCCAGCATTTGCGAGATGTACGTATCGCTTGTTACGGTCATCCACGGATCCCGCCAGATGAGATACAGTACGTCACGAGCGTGCTTTCCCTTTTCGGCATCCAGTAATTCAAGTTGCTCACTGAAACGTTCAGCCAACAGCGCCGCGCGGTTTTCAACAGAAAAGATAAACCCCATCAGATCGTACAACGACAAATTGTCCCGCGGGGTGATCGGATGCGTGACGATAATGTTTTCAACGAACTCGGCAAGTGTCGCCGCAGTTTCTTTCGTGTTCTCGTCAATATTCACAATGACGTGAGACGGCGCAAGTTCACGAATCTTTTCCACATCGACGTCTTTGGTCCCTCCGACTTTCGGAATTGCTTTCACTTCGTCGCGAGGGTGAATGCAAAATCCGGTTCGGCCGACGATCGACTTAGCGAGCCCTAGCTCGCACAAGAGCTCGGTTAAGCTCGGCACGAGTGAGACGACTCTCGCGTCTGCATCTGCTTTACCGTGTGTCACACCGCTGGCATCGACACACCTGTTTTGATCCGACATCACCCGCAATCGGCCGACTACATATTACGCCGATACTCACCACCTACTTCATACAGTGCGCTCGAAACTTGTCCAAGCGAGGCCACCTTCACCGATTCGATAAGCTGCTCAAATACATTGCCGCGGTTGCGCGCGACGGCTTGCAACTCTTTCACGGCAGCGTCGTGGTCGTCGCTGTGTATGGATTGGAAATTCCGCACCGCGCTGATCTGATCTTGCTTCTCTTGTTCGGTAGAACGCATGAGTTCTAGTTCGCCGACCTTTTCTTCCTGCCCCGGTTTCGGCAAAAACGTGTTGACGCCAATGAGCGGTAGACTGCCGTCGTGTTTCTTACTTTCGTAATACAAGCTTTCGTCTTGAATCTTGCCGCGCTGGTACATCGTATCCATCGCCCCGAACACACCACCGCGTTCTGAGATACGTTCAAATTCTTGATAGACCGCTTCTTCAACCAAGTCGGTTAGCTCGTTGATGATGAACGATCCTTGCCAGGGGTTCTCACAGAAGTTCAAACCAAGTTCGCGGTTAATCACTAGCTGAATTGCAACGGCACGCCGTACCGATCCTTCCGTTGGCGTCGTGATTGCCTCATCAAATGCGTTCGTGTGCAAACTATTGCAGTTATCAAACAAAGCGTAGAGCGCCTGCAAGGTCGTACGGATGTCATTGAAGCTTATTTCTTGCGCATGCAAGCTGCGGCCGGATGTTTGAATATGATATTTGAGCATCTGACTGCGCGGGCTGGCGTTATAGCGTTCCCGCATTGCACGGGCCCAAATACGACGCGCGACTCGGCCGATCACCGAATACTCCGGATCCATACCGTTACTAAAGAAGAAACTTAGGTTAGGCGCGAAGTCGTCAATGCTCATGCCACGTGCGAGATAGTATTCGACGATCGTAAAGCCGTTGGATAAAGTGAAGGCCAACTGCGATATCGGATTCGCACCGGCTTCAGCGATGTGATATCCGCTGATCGACACGCTATAGAAATTCCTGACTTTTTGATCAACGAAATACTGCTGTACGTCACCCATCATCTTCATGGCAAACTCGGTTGAGAAGATGCAAGTGTTTTGAGCTTGATCTTCTTTCAAAATATCGGCTTGGACGGTTCCACGCACACTGGCCAATGTAGTGGCCTTTATGCGTGCATAGGTTTCCGCATCGATGACCTTCTCGCCGCTTATGCCGAGTAAACCGAGCCCTAAACCATCGTTGCCCTCTGGCAAATCGCCCTTGTATACCGGGCGTTGTTTGCCTTCGAAATATTTTTTGATCTGCTTTTCGGCGTTCGCCCAACTACCAGTTTCTTTCAGATGTTTTTCGATTTGTTGATCGACGGCTGCGTTCATAAAAAATGACAAGATAATTGGCGCGGGTCCATTAATTGTCATTGAAACGGACGTTGTTGGGTCGCACAAATCAAATCCGCAGTAGAGCTTTTTCGCGTCATCGACGTTCGCAATCGACACGCCGGAATTACCTACTTTGCCGTAAATATCTGGGCGCTCGTGCGGATCTTCGCCGTATAAGGTGACTGAATCAAATGCGGTCGACAAACGTGCGGCCGGTTGACCCGCCGACAGATAATGGAAGCGACGATTGGTGCGCTCCGGCGTTCCTTCGCCAGCAAACATCCTGGTTGGATCTTCTCCGGCGCGTCGGTATGGAAAGACGCCGCCGGTGTAAGGATACCCACCGGGCAGATTTTCTTTCATTAAGAAGCGCAGCAGATCTCCCCAACCTTCGAATCTAGGCGGCGCAATTTTCGGGATTTTTTGATGACTTAGGCTCTCGAGGTAATTAGAACCTGTAATTTCCTTTCCGCGTACTTCATAGCTAAACGTATCAGCTGTGATTCCTTTCAACCGTTCGGGCCAATCCATCAACAGCTGGCGCGCTTCTGCACCGAGATCATTAAGCGCGGCGTTATAGCGCTGACGCAAGGTGACAAGCGACTTATCAGTCGCTTCAACTAAGGATTCTTGCGGGTAGGACTCGAACACTGCCGGCAATGCTGCATCCTCAATAGCCTTCAGTGCTTCATAACAGTGTTGCGCTCGACTCGCAGCGTCAGCGAGTTGCTCATCGATGGTGCGATTGATGTTGCGGCCCTGATCCACTATTTCGGATAGATAGCGGGTTTTGTTGGCTGGGATCAATACAGTCGCGCGCGGTTCTTTGGTCAAAATTTCGATGTCTGGTGTCCACTGCGCCGCGTCGAATTCCTTTTTTTGCGCAAGTAATCGACAAAGATTAGTAAACATCCAAGTCAGACCGGGGTCGTTGAACTGGCTCGCAATGGTCGGATACACCGGGATGTCGTCGTCCACGATATCGAACTTAACGTGATTGCGCTTCCATTGTTTTCGTACGTCACGAAGAGCGTCATCGGCACCGCGTTTATCGAATTTGTTCAATATAATTAGCTCGGCGAAATCGAGCATGTCGATTTTTTCAAGTTGGCTTGGCGCGCCAAATTCACTCGTCATGACATAAACAGGAATGTCGACGAAATCGACGATCTCGCTATCACTTTGGCCGATGCCTGCCGTCTCAACGACAATCAAATCAAATGCCAAGGATTTTAAGAATGCGACAGCGTCACCGAGCATTGCGCTGGTTGACAAATGCTGCCGTCGCGTCGCCATGGAGCGCATGTATAAGGAATCCTTGCGCAGGCTGTTCATCCGTATCCGATCGCCAAGCAACGCTCCACCCGTGCGCCGGCGTGTCGGATCAACAGCAAGCACGGCGATCTTCATGGTTGGGAAATACTGAACAAACCGAGACAAAATTTCGTCAGTAACGCTGCTTTTCCCGGCACCACCAGTGCCCGTAATACCGACAACGGGGACGCTGCCGGCAGCCACTTTCCATTCTTTACGAAGGATTTCGAGCTTCGCTTCAGGGATCGCAGAATCTTCTATCGCAGATAACATCTGAGAAATGGACAGATGGTCGGTAATTCGCGTTTGATCGGGTTCAGCTGAGTCCTTGCGAGCAACTTCCGTACGTTCAACGAGATCGGTGATCATGCCACCCAAGCCCATGTTCATGCCGTCGTTGGGGTGGTAGATCCGCTCGACCCCGTAGGCTTGTAAGTCTTGAATCTCTTGTGGGGTGATCGTTCCGCCACCACCGCCAAACACGCGAATGTGGCCCGCACCGGCTTCTTTAAGCATGTCGACCATGTAACGAAAATACTCGGTGTGCCCGCCCTGATAGGAACTCACGGCGATGCCATCGGCGTCTTCCTGGATGGCCGCACGTACGACATCGGCAACCGCTCGGTTATGGCCCAGATGAATCACCTCGGTACCTTCGGCCTGGATCAAACGGCGCATTACGTTGATCGCTGCGTCGTGACCGTCGAATAGCGACGCCGCTGTTACAAAGCGTAAGGGCGTTGGCTTAGTTGCCGTGGCAACTTCAGATACATCTCGTGCTCGCGTGCTCATGTTTTGCTACTCCGGGTCTCGTTAGACGTCGCTGTTCGGCACTGCTAACGCACCGATCATTTGTTGTTTTAAACCTTCGTGAAGATCGTGAATCCGTTCGGGTGCTTCTGGTACCGCCAACCATTGGTAGACGATCCCTATGATCGACGCACAGAATTGTTCGGCGACCGAGCGCACATTCACGTCGGCTCGAACGTTGCCTGCCACTATGCCAGCCGCGATCCAGGCTTCTACGTCTCGTTGTCGCCGTTCGTGAACATTGGCGATAACAGATTTCAACGCCTGATCAGGTCCTGTCGAATCGAACCACAGGATATAGAACGCTCGGATGCGGTCGGCGGCCTCGAGAACAAACCGGTAATGCGCATCAGTTGCGCCCAGAATTGCTGGCAATCCATCCTTATCTCGAACCGCTCGCCCTAACTCTCGAAGCCACTCATCGCCCACGGCGTGGACGATTTCGATAAACAATCCCGCTTTGTTGCCATATCGATAACTCGCTAATCCACGACTGTAACCGGCGAATTCACCGACGTCCTTTAGATGGGTGTTCGCAGTCCCATGCTGCACAATCAAGCGTATTGCGGCATCAAGCATCAATGAATCGGATTGCGCGGTGCGTTCAGATTGGGTGCGTTTCAGAGTTGCAGTGGGTGCGGTCGCGGCCATGCTCTGGATTATCCAAAGATATTTACTTGTTTGCAACAAGCAAGTGCATATAAGTTTCGGGCCCTTATTTGAAAAACGACTGACATGCCCACGCACCACTAATCCGCATTGCGGATAAATTCTATCCATCGAAGTCCACGGGTCGATGTACTGAGCAGGCCTATAAACATGAACCACGCCGCATAGATCGACGCGACTTACATTGTTTAACATTGATAGAATCGTTGCTGCGACATACAAAAATTCTAAGAATCAGTGGTCAGGGTATTACTCATGCGCAAATTAATTTTACGTTCAGCCTTATCTTTCTGCCTTCTCCTAGCTGTCGGCGGCAACGCGCAAGCAGCGCTTACTGTTCACGGGCCGATGGCCATCGACCGGATCGTTACGGTGCAGATGATCCAAACAGACGACGGTGCCGACTTTGCGACTTTATTCGGTACCGGCTCGCAGCAAACAGAGATTCTGGGTTTTATTGATCAAATATGGGCGCAAGCCGGCATCGATATCGAGTTCTTATCTCCAACGAGTTATAGCGACTCTTTTGCCTATGAAGGAACTGCGGGGTCGATGGCCCCCCGTCCTGGCGGGGATCTCAACACAATTCAGAACCAGGGCGCTCTGGCGGGTGTCAATAACTCCAATCCCGACGTTCTAGATATGTATTTTGTCAATATTGTGCCGGGGTTTGAATTACTTAGCGAGAATTCGGCTAATGGTCTCGCCTTCCAACCAGGCAAAACAAGCGCCGTATCAGTCGGCATGAACTTGCTGACGTTTGACAGTGGCCGCGAGCTCATCGCGAGCGTTATTGCTCACGAGATTGCACATAATTTGGGCTTGCCCCACATCGGCACTTTAGAAAACTTAATGTGCGGTAGCGGCGCGCCCTGCCCACTCGATCCCAATTTCATGGATGGGCGCACGCTAGACGGTGAGCGACTAACGGGCGCGCAAATTGCGACAGCGCGGTCGTCAAGTTTTGCCGCCGCAACCGTTGTTCCCGTCCCGGCGGCTGTGTGGATGTTCGGTAGCGCGATAGCCGCGATGTTCGGAGTTCGACAGCGCGCGAATAGAGGAAACCTTGCTTAAAAGAACTATCGAGTTCTGCCGATCTATCTTTCGAGGCCGTCTAAACGAGGCCTCGAAACTTATGCCCAGGGCGGCTCAGAAGCCTTAGAT
Source organism: Gammaproteobacteria bacterium (assembly GCA_047611905.1). Taxonomy (GTDB): domain Bacteria; phylum Pseudomonadota; class Gammaproteobacteria; genus UBA11873. Next base: position 14,029 of record JBLFWZ010000019.1, read on the forward strand.
TAAACCTGCTCAATTTCAAGCAAGGTACCGCAAAAATCTTTCGGGTGCAGAAACAAGACGGGCTTACCATGAGCGCCGGTTCGCGGCTCGCCATCACCCAGGATTCTCGCGCCACTGGCCACTAATTTATCCCGCGCCTCGAAGATCTCATCTACTTCGTAACAAACATGATGCATCCCGCCGTCCGGGTTCTTCTCTAAGAATTTAGCGACCGGCGAATTCTCACCAAGCGGGTGTAACAATTCGATCTTGGTATTCGGTAATTCAACAAATATGGTCATGACGCCATGGTCCGGTAGTTCAATAGGATCTGTAACTTTCGCGCCTAAGATTTCCGAATAATTCGCCGCCGCCGCAGCTAAGTCTGGTACCACGATAGCCAGGTGATTTAATCGTCCGATCATGATGTTCTCCTCGAAATTACAACTATTTTAGAAATTCGTCGATCAAACGTTGCGCGGCCGTTGTGGGCGGCAACGTGCCATTCGCGACTGCCGCTTCGATATCGCTCAAGCGCGCACGAACTTTCGGGTCCGCTCGAAACCGTTGTCCAAGCGCGTCGTGTATTTCAGATTCAAGCCACGCTTGCGCTTGGCTTGAACGGCGCCGGGCAATCTCCCCGTGCGCTTGCATCGTCGTGCGGTACTCGGAGACCGTCTTCCAACAATCCGTAATGCCTGTGTCATCAAGTGCCGAACAGGTCGACACTGGAACGGACCAATGTTCGGAACGGGGCCTGATCAGCTGCAAAGCTAGGCGATATTCGCCGGCGGCCTTCGCAGCAATATGTACAAGATCCCCGTCCGCCTTGTTGACTAAAATAAGATCCGCCAGTTCGATTATGCCGCGCTTAATCCCTTGTAGCTCATCGCCGCCTGCCGGTGCCAACAATAGGACAAACATGTCGGTCATTTGTGCCGCCATTGTTTCGGACTGACCAACACCGACGGTTTCGACGACAACCACGTCAAAGCCCGCCGCTTCACATAGCAACATCGCTTCACGCGTACGCGCCGCAACGCCACCTAAGGTGCCACCCGATGGCGACGGTCTAATGAAGGCCGCTTCGTTGCGAGTGAGCAACTCCATGCGAGTTTTATCGCCAAGAATCGAGCCGCCGCCCAAGGTGGACGACGGATCAATGGCTAACACGGCGATCCGATTGCCGTCGTTTATCACATGATGACCGAACATTTCGATAAACGTAGATTTGCCTACGCCTGGTGTGCCGCTGATCGCGACTCGCAAAGCGCGACCAGCCTTTGGCGCCAGAACTTCCAGCAAATCCAGTGCCTGAGAGCGATGCTCGGGCAAGGTCGATTCAACCAAAGTGATCGCTCGCGCCAATGTACGGCGGTCTCCAGCAATGACTCCATCTACGAGCTCGGTGGTCGCTATTCGACCGGCCACGGTCTTACTCGAACTCTAAGATCGATTGTCCGGCAACCAAGTTGTCGCCCGCCTCGGCACGCAATACGGCGATAACCGCATCTTGTGTCGCGCGCAGACTGTTTTCCATTTTCATCGCCTCGACAACCGCCAGTTCTTGCCCCGCTTTTACTTCATCACCTTCGCGCACTTGTAATCTAACGAGCAATCCCGGCATAGGTGAAAGTAGGAACCTCGATAGGTCCGGCGGCTGCTTTTCTGGAATTAATTGAATGAGCTCTGCGGCGCGTGTAGTTAACACTCGTATATCGGCAACCCGTCCACCGTTCGCGACGCGCCAGCCTAATTGTTTTCGTTCAATCTGCAGCGCATATTCTTCACCATTGATAGTTGTGTGAAAAACGTAGTCGTGGAGTTGCCACTCGGTTGTGACGGAATAATCTTTACCACCAGCACTGACGACGTATGACTCGTCCTTTGACGTCACGGCTAAGGGAAGTTCTTCCTTGTTACTCACAGCGACATATTCACGAGTCACCAGTGGCACCCCAACGTTCCGCTCATCTAAGATGTGCTGCAACACGCCAGCCACCACGGGCAGAATGTTGTTGTCTGCTAGATTAACTTCGGCGCTATTGAATCCTTCAGGAAAATGCTCGTCAATAAAAGCCGTCGACATATCACCGGCGGCGAATTTTGGATGCGTTGCTAAGGCGTTCAAGAAAGAAATATTGTCGTTAATGCCGCGGATGCTAAAGCTATCTAGTGCGGCGCTTAATCTTCTTCGTGCCACATCACGCGATTCGCCGGCAGCGATGAGTTTCGCGATCATTGGATCGTAGTACATCGATATTTCGCTGCCTTCTTCGACACCCGTATCGTTACGCAAATAAGCAGATTCGGCGGGCGGCCTATAAGTTTGGAGCCGGCCAGTCGAGGGCATGAAGTTCTTATCTGGGTCTTCGGCGTAGATGCGTGCCTCCATCGCCCAACCGTTCAGCTTTACATCTTCTTGTTTGAGCGCTAAAGGTTCGTTCGCGGCGACTCTGATCATTAATTCAACCAGATCCAATCCAGTAATGAATTCCGTAACCGGATGTTCGACTTGAAGACGTGTGTTCATCTCCAGAAAATAGAAGTTATGGTTTGGATCGACGACGAATTCAACCGTGCCGGCGGAAACATAACCGACCGCTTGCGCTAAAGCGACCGACTGCTCGCCCATCGCCTTTCTGACTTCTGGGGTGACGAATGGTGACGGCGCTTCCTCTATAACTTTTTGGTGTCGTCGCTGAATCGAACACTCACGTTCGCCGAGATATAGCGCATTCCCGTGCTTGTCGGCCATGATCTGAATTTCGATGTGCCGAGGGTTTTCGATAAACTTCTCGACCAGCATGCGATCATCACCGAAGCTTTTGCGTGCCTCGTTTGATGCGCTTTCGAATCCCTCGATAACTTCGGCGTCGTTACGGGCAATTCGCATGCCTTTTCCGCCACCGCCAGCCGATGCTTTCAGCATGACCGGGAAACCGACTGCTTTCGCGGCAACTAAGGCCTGCTGCGCGTCGGGCATGATCCGCCCATCTCCGGGAATGGTGTTCACGCCAGCCGCCGCAGCGATTTCTTTCGAACGTAACTTGTCACCCATATCGGCCATCGCCTTAACAGGGGGGCCGATGAAACAGATGCCTGCGTCCTCAAGGCCTTGAGCAAACGCTGAATTCTCGGATACAAATCCAAAACCCGGATGAACTGCCTGCGCGCCGGTTCGTTGCGCCGCCTCGATCAGTGCGTCGATGCGCAGGTAGCTCTCGGCAGCGGGTGATCCGCCGATGTGAACCGCCTCGTCGGCCATTTTTACGTGGCGAGCGTTTTGATCTGCATCAGAATAGACGGCGACCGTAGCAATCCCCATACGTTTCGCAGTCTTGATAATTCGACAGGCTATTTCACCACGATTGGCGATCAGAATTTTTGTAAATGGTGGTGCTTCTGTTGTCATTATTCGTTTAGTCCCAAGCGCCCAGTTAAAGCGGGATGTTGCCGTGTTTCCGGCGAGGGTTTTTTAGTGTTTTAGTTTTCAGCATGCGCAGATCTCGGCACAAACGGCGACGCGTATCGTGCGGCATGATGACATCGTCAATAAAACCTTTCGAGCCGGCGATGAACGGATTTGCGAATTTTTCCTTGTATTCTTCAGTGCGTTGTAGAATTTTATTTTCATCATCTCGATCTTGACGAAAAATAATTTCAACCGCGCCTTTCGCGCCCATTACGGCAATCTCTGCGGAAGGCCACGCATAGTTCGCGTCGCCACGCAGATGTTTCGATGACATCACATCGTACGCACCGCCGTAGGCCTTACGAGTTATAACCGTCAATTTCGGCACCGTCGCTTCCGCATAAGCGTAGAGCAACTTAGCCCCGTGGCGAATGATGCCACCATATTCCTGAGCGGTACCGGGCAAAAAGCCGGGCACGTCAACCAAGGTCACGATAGGGATATTAAACGCGTCGCAAAAGCGTACGAATCGAGCCGCCTTACAACTCGAGTCGATATCTAAGCAACCGGCAAGGACCATCGGTTGATTAGCAACAATCCCGACAGGGGCACCCTGAAGACGGCCGAAGCCGATCACGATGTTCTGTGCGAAATCCGGCTGCAGCTCGAAAAAATCACGGTCGTCGACAATTTTGACGATCACTTCCTTAATGTCGTATGGCAAATTCGGGTTCGCGGGAACCAAAGTATCCAACGCCATCTCGATCCGGTCCGGCGGATCAGTGCACTCTTGTCGTGGTGGTTGTTCTTTATTGTTGAGGGGCAGAAAGCCAATGAACTGACGCAGCATGACCAGCGCGTCAATATCGTTATCGAACGCTAAATCGGCAACCCCTGAACGTGACGTATGAGTCGTCGCGCCGCCAAGTTCCTCGGCCGTCACTTCCTCGTGCGTCACCGTTTTGACAACTTCCGGACCGGTGACAAAAAGGTACGAGCTATCGCGCACCATGAAGATGAAGTCCGTTATGGCGGGCGAATAAACCGCGCCACCAGCGCAAGGCCCCATGACCATCGATATCTGTGGAACCACGCCGCTCGCCAGCACATTGAGCTGGAACACATCGGCATAACCGCCGAGCGATGCGACGCCTTCTTGAATTCTCGCGCCGCCGGAGTCGTTGAGGCCGATAATCGGCGCCCCGACCTTCATTGCTTGCTCCATCACCTTGCAAATTTTACGTGCGTGAGCGGCCGAAAGCGCACCGCCGAAGACAGTGAAATCCTGCGAGAATGCGAACACGATCCGACCATCGACTGTTCCATAACCGGTAACCACACCGTCACCTGGGATCTTCGTGTCGGCCATTCCGAAGTCGTTGCAGTCGTGTTCGACAAACGTGTCCCACTCTTCGAAGCTATCCGGATCAAATAGCAATTCCAAACGTTCGCGTGCGGTCAGCTTACCTTTGGCATGTTGCGCGTCGATCCGTTTCTGGCCGCCACCGGCGCGCGCAGCACGCCGTTTTTCTTCTACTCGGCGGATAATGTCCTGCATAACTTGCCCTCTTCAAACTTTCAATTAATTCAATAACGTTTCGCGCCATTCACTAAGGTGCGGTGCGAAGCTGGCTAGCAGTGCACCTAGTAGCCGATACGGGTTTAACGGCGCACTCAGCTCTTGCGACCGCAGTCGCTAAGCAATCGAGCAGATTGCAAGCCACCGGGCACAGCTAGTCTGCTGACGACTATTTTGAGGCACCACTAAGTTGTCTTTCGTCTATTAGCTTTAATACTTCCGCAGCAGCAACCGGGATGTTCGTCCCAGGACCGTACACGGCAGCGACGCCAGCCGCATGTAATTCAGCGTAGTCTTGTGGCGGGATAACGCCGCCGCAAATAACCAAAATATCACCGGCTCCGGCATTTTTTAGCTCGCTGATGAGTTGCGGGACTAAGGTCTTATGACCGGCAGCCTGGCTGGATACGCCGATCACGTGGACGTCGTTCTCAATGCCCTGCCGAACGGCTTCATCCGGAGTTTGAAACAAGGGCCCAATATCGACGTCGAAACCGATGTCCGCAAACGCCGTCGCAATAATTTTCGCCCCTCGATCGTGGCCATCTTGCCCGAGTTTCACTACCAATAGACGCGGTCGCCGACCGTGCGCACTAGCGAACTGTGCAACGTCGTCCTGGATTTTCCTGAATCCGTCGTCACCGGCCCATGATGCGCCATAGACGCCAGAAATCGACAGGGTCTCGGCACGATGCCTACCATAGGTTTTCTCCAACGCATCCGAAACTTCACCAACGGTGGCTCGCGCCCGAGCCGCAACGATGGCGAGCTCAAGTAAATTTCCACTGCCGTTTTCTGCCGCCAAACTGAGATCGGCAAGCGCTGCGCTACACCGAGCATCGTCTCGTTGCGCTCGAACTTTTTCTAAGCGTGCTACCTGCCCTGCTCTTACCGCAGAATTATCAATGTTCCGGATATCGACTTCGGTTTCTTCGCTTGCCCGATATTTGTTGACGCCGACAATTACTTCTTCACCGCGATCGATTTGTGCTTGGCGCATCGCCGCCGCTTCCTCGATGCGTAATTTTGGCATGCCCGAAGCGACAGCCTTGGTCATTCCTCCCAAAGCCTCTACTTCGTCGATTAGTTTATTCGCTTCGACGACCAGGCTATTGGTCAAGTGCTCGATGTAAAACGAGCCGCCCAGAGGGTCGACAACGTTAGTTATACCGGTTTCTTCCTGCAGGATTAATTGCGTATTTCTAGCGATCCGCGCTGACGTATCTGTCGGTAAGGCGAGCGCCTCATCGAAAGAATTCGTATGCAAGGATTGCGTCCCGCCAAGCACCGCAGCCATGGCCTCAATCGTCGTTCGAATGATGTTGTTGTACGGATCGAGGGCCGTCAAACTCACTCCGGAGGTTTGGCAATGCGTGCGCAACATTAGCGAACGATCGTTTTTGCAGTCGAAATGTTTTTTCATCCGCGTTGCCCACAGCAATCGCGCAGCGCGAAGTTTCGCGATCTCCATGAAAAAATTCATACCGATGGCGAAGAAAAATGACAGTCGCGGTGCGAATGCATCGACGACAAGCCCTTTAGACTTGGCGGCCCGTACATACTCGAGACCATCTGCAATCGTAAACGCGAGTTCTTGCACGCAAGTCGCACCCGCTTCTTGCATGTGGTAACCGGATATCGAGATCGGGTTGTAGCGCGGCATCTCCTTTGCCGTGTACTCGATGATGTCGGCAACAATCCGCATAGACGGCTCGGGTGGATAAATGTAAGTGTTGCGCACCATGAATTCTTTGAGAATGTCGTTTTGCAAAGTGCCTGCGAGCGCCGCAGGCTCGACGCCCTGTTCTTGTGCCGCCGCGATATACATCGCCATCACCGGTAAGGCGGCGCCATTCATGGTCATCGATACCGACATTTTGTCGAGCGGAATGCCGTCGAACAAAATTTTCATGTCTTCGATTGAGTCGATTGCAACACCGGCTTTGCCGACGTCACCAACGACCCTGGGATGGTCGGAGTCGTAACCTCGGTGCGTCGCCAAATCAAAGGCAATCGATAGGCCCGTCTGTCCAGCGGCCAAATTCCGCCGGTAGAAGGCATTCGATTCTTCCGCCGTCGAATAACCCGCATACTGACGCACCGTCCATGACTGGCCGGCGTACATCGTCGCTTTTGGTCCGCGCATAAAGGGCGCCAATCCCGGCAAGGTATCTTGGAACTCAAGGTCGGTGAGATCTGCCGCGCTGTACAAAGGTTTGACCGCGATACCTTCGCGCGTTTGCCAATTTAATTCTTCGAGTGGCGCGCCCTTGCGTTCCTTTATTGCCAGCGCCTGCCATTCATCCAATGTCGGCTGCTTGAATTTGTCGTTCACTTCCTAACCTCTTCGAGCTCAAAATCCAGGGAGTTGGATCACCTAGGTAAACTGGGATCCTAGCTAAATTGTGCGCGATAATAGCGGGTCTTGCGATTTCCAATGGAGTCGCGACATGTTCGCATTCGAATTGACGGATTCGGATGGCCGCGAACACCCGCTAGTGTAACCAATGAAGCGGATTAGGTATAGCGCGGTCGTTCAAAAATGCGCTTACTTTCAAGCGATTACGCGTGTTCTGCCGCGAATTAGAAAAGCCGACTTAGGCGTTACTTGCTGCTGTTCGAGCAGAACGAGACCTTAAGCTCGCAAGATTCCGTTGGGATCAAGAGCGGCACTTAAATTAGCTTGAAGCTCATTCATCGCATCGCTCGTGTGAGCTTGGGCGATCGCCGATGTTAATTCTAATGAATCGTGCGAAATCGCAAACCCGGCATCGTTTAATCGGGCTACGACAGCCAGAGCCGATTCGCGGCGTTGAGCAAGTTCAGAGACGTCGTAAGGGATTGAGACGCGCATGAACAGAGTTCGCCAGGTCAGCAACAATTCAACCGTGAAATGGATTCCAGCGCCGCCTAATACTTCGTTCGCGATCGCGCTCATCGCTGTGCCCGCCTCGCCCTCTAGAGGCGCCGAAGCCGAAAACCATAATTCTCGCGATTTTTCGGCCCCGACCTTGCTGTAGGCAGGCTCACCACGCATGAGCTGTTCACGTAACGGCCAAACTGGGTGATTAGGCGAATCAGATGGGCTCGAAATTACCGCGCCACTGATAGTGCCGAGCGCAGCGCTGACCATCTGCCACGTTATCTCGACATTGTCGGGGAGACCATAGAGAGCACCGAAAAGATTCCATTCACTTAGATTTGGATCGGTTCGGGCAAGCAGCGCATCTGCGACGTCGGCTTGACCCGCATCACGGATTAATGCCGCGTCGCTGGATAGATGGCTGACGACGACGGTGTTTGGCACAATCATCTGAATTTTAAGCGGCCGTAGCACCTCGACTGCTTGTTCGAGCGCGGCCATATTGGGCAAGCTCACCATGAACGGATGGTAAGCCGGCGGCGCGGGCATGAGCCACAGGCCTAATTTAGTTACGATACCCATATCGGAGCGCGAGAACAGGCCGTCCAAATAGGGACCGTAGTTGTACTTGAACAGCTGCCAGGTATCGCTCCCCGGCACCGCGCCCATGCCAGTGCGCATGACTTCGCCATTGGCCATCACCACTTCCATGCCACATTGCATCATCAAGTGGTCACCATAGGGCGTATAACCGAACGAACGATCCAAGACACTGCCAGACACAGAATTGGCGCCGTTCGTGTCGCAATCAATCCAGTAACCCGTGTCGTTCGCAATTAGGTGATCGCGTAATTGATCGAAACTCACACCCGGTTCGATTAACGCGTATCCAGAATCGACATTAGCCTCAATGATTTTGTTCATCCGACGACAATCCACAACAACCGACGGGCGTGCTCGATTTTGCACTCGAGCGCCGTTGCCACTGTTGTTCGGGATCGTCGCTACTGAATAACCCAATGGCCCCGCCATCGACAGCAATGTCTGAATTTCCTTGACCGATTCTGGTAACACCACTGCTGCGGGTGTTTGGCTACCCTGCGGGGTTGGGCCGATGATTTCACGTTGCGAGTCGGCAGCAGCGTCCGCAAACAGAAATGCGTTGTCTGCGCCGACGATTTGGCGCAGTTGTTGAACGACGATGTTGCTATCAATCACGACAATAAGATCCCGACAATGTTTTTAATTGTTGATGCGTGGCCCGATATCTTGTGCTGGTTTTATTGTGCATTCGCTGCTTTCGAATCCGGCTTGTTGCTCGTTACGTAGGCCGCTAGCTGATCGAGCTCCAAATCGGTAATTTCAGTTGGCCGAAACGCCGGCATCATCTGAAAGCCGTTACGCACGACGATCTTGACGTACTCAGGGACTAAATCCTGTCGCTCACGAAGTACCGATCCATCCAGCCCTAAACGAACATCGAGCCGCATCGTGCCCGGATGCCCAGGTCCTGAATCATGACACCCGGCGCAGTAATGCCCGTAGATCGCCTCACCTGCTGAATCTATTTTTTTCGAGTCGTGAGCTGCGGCATTCGTTTCAACGGCTTGATCTGCGGCGCTATCGCCTGTCAACGGGGCCACTGCTGCAACTTTAGAGCTGTCGGCGCCAGTCGACTGAGTCAAAGGGGCCACCGCTACAACTTCACGGTTGTCGTCCCCACACCCCGTTACGGCGAGCGTGGCGCAAAGTACCAATACGAATCTGCCAGAGCGCATGTTCTAGATCTTTCCTGTTTTGGCTGGCCAGATCCCGGATTTGCCTGGCGATAAAATTCCATCCGGGTCCAAAGCGTCCTTAAGCGATTGATTCACTTTGGCCAACGCGCCATCGTTCCAATTATAGCTAGCCGCAATTTTATCCATGTATTCCAAATGCGTCCGATACTCGCCATAGCCCTTGGCAGTCGCCTCCGCGACTAGCACGTCAAACAACTCTTTGACGGCAACCTTTTGTGCTTCATTGTCGCGATTAAAGATCAGCATGAGGACGTGGTGCATATCGCGCCAGCCGATCAAGAATTCACCGACGTAATCGAAACCGAATTCGTGGCATTTGTCGCGCATAAACTCAAACTGTTGAAGAGCACCCGAGCCCGTCACCGGAGAGATTGGTGAAAAATCGATGTGCGAGCCAGGCCCGAGCCAGTTGAGCAATCCAAATTCCGTCATGTTCGGGATGCCACGCATGAGCTTCGCTCGATAGTCGAACGCAGCGTCGTTTTTGCGATCCTCGGCAAAGTAAAACTTCGCGCCAGGCACCTCGGCTAGACTTTCGCGAATAACCTTCCAATTGTTATCCATTATCGGTTCGGGACCGTACAACGCACCGTAGAAATTCCATTGTCCAATATCTAGATCGGCCGCCATCTTGTTCCGCGCGCTCTCTGGCATCACGCCATCGCCGCCGTAGTAATGCGCTTTCGTCACTTTTACAGCCGCTTCCCAGATCAATCCAACGGTGGTCGCCGCGTTCGGAATGAGCATATTGATTTTCAATGGTCGAACGAGCTCGGTTATTTGGTGGATGTCGTCCTCACGCGGGAACGTCACCATGTAAGGCCGATAGCCCGGCGGCTCCGGTAACAACCACACACCCATTTGCGTAATCACACCAAAATTTGATTGCGTGAAGATGCCATCAACCCATGGCCCATGGCCGTACTTGTACAAATTCTTTGCGCTTGAATTGCCACTCGCCGCCATTCCGGTTTCGACAACCGTGCCGTCCGCAAGAACGACCTGCATGCCACACTGAACCGTGAAGTGTTCGCCATAAGGCGTATAACCGACACCGCGATCTGCGGTGTTGCCGACGATCCCGCCCCAGGCCGGCGCCGAAGGATCCGGCCATAGTTTGATATTGCGCTGCTGTAAATATTGATAGAGTTCGTGAAAACTAACCCCGGGCTCGACGACCGCATAGGCGTGTTTTTCGTTCACTTCAATAATGCGATTCATGCGCTTTAGGTCTAACACGACGCATCCTGCCTTACGCGGTGCCGCACCCCCATAACCGTAATTGCGACCGGTGGATACCGTCCAAAGCGGAATTCGGTAACGTCGCGCAACGGCAAGTATTTTCTGGACTTGCATCACGTCCTTCGGCGCAACCGCCGCAGATGGGGCCGTCAGAGTGATGTCACTTGGCGAAAAAGAGTCCCGATAACTGTTCAGGTGTTCGACGTTGTCGCGAATGACCCATTGGTCGCCCACAATAGCCCGCAGTTCGTGACAGGCAGCATCAAAAACTTCGGCGGAAATATTCTCGGGTAGGATCGGAAGCGCTGTTGCCATTACTTAGACTCTTTGTAGTGTCCAGGAGCACAGTTGGCCTATGCACCCCTCGGATACATGGGCTCCCACTACGCGAACAATTTCTGTAGACGGTTCGGGGGCGATCTCTACAGGCCAAGTCCCGTGAGCGCTGACGACGTGTTCGGCGAAGTTGTCCATGATGCTCGGTGGCGCCGTTAATTTATGAGCGATTTGGCCGTTGCCAAATTCGTGCTCACCGGCGTACAGGATTCGATAACCACTCGGCCTCGCGAGTTGCTCTATAAGAAAGCGATTCGAACCGCGCGTGAGTCCGTAAACAGTGTCGATATTGTGGTTCGCAAATTCGCCATCCATTTCGGCCAAAGCGTTTAATGGGTCGAAGTTAAGGACGCTCGTTGGCGCCACAAAATATTGACTAAACAACTCAGCTTCTGGGCTGCCAGAATCGATAACGACCAGCGTTCTACTGCCGGCAAGCTCGGCGTGCACTAAGCTTGGTCCGGCCATAACGGCCGCACTTGAAACAAGGAATCCCCGACGTGTTGTCATTTCGTTCCCCACCTAGAGAAATCAAGAAGCCGCGCAATAGTAGCGCGCACGGCGTTGATGTGCACCAGCCGGTCTCGACTCAATTAAGCTAATTGTCGTTTTCGACCAGCCGCACCAGCGCTTCTTGCGCCACAGATACAACCAGCGAGCCGTCCCGACGGAAAAAGCGGCCGCTCGTGAGCCCGCGCGAATGAGCGGACGAAAGCCCTTCGCAGACGTACAACAACCACTCATCAATACGGAACGGACGGTGAAACCACATCGCGTGATTCAGACTCGCCATGCGCAGCCTGCGGTCGTTAATTCGAATCCCGTGAGGAATTAGTAGCGTGCTGAGTAGCCCATAGTCAGAAAAATAAGCGAGAATTTCTCGATGTAATTCGAAGTCGTCCGGTAGCGGTTCGACGGTGCGGATCCATACTCTTCGAATCGGTTCGGTGCCAACAGGCAATTTGTCCGTATAGTTTTCAATTGGCCGAATTTCAAAAGGCGCCGATATATTAACGAATCGTTGTACATTGGGCGGTGCTTTAGTCAGATCGAGATCCTTAAAGCTGAGCCGCTCCACCTCTTCAGGCGGTGGCGCGGGCGGCATTGCCCCTTGATATTCCAACCCCGCCTCTTCCTTATGGAAGGACGCTTCCATCGTAAATATTGGCCGTCCGTACTGGATCGCAACCACCCGTCGCGCGGAAAAGCTCCCGCCATCGCGGCTGCGATCAACCTCGTATATAACCGGTTTGTTGGAATCCGCCTCGCGCAAAAAGGTGCAATGAACGGAATGAATCATGCGATCGTTTTCAACTGTGGATTGTGCTGCGTTTATCGCCTCGCCAAGCACTTTACCGCCATAGACTCTTTTTACATGCGTATCCGTAACGGCGCCGCGAAACAAATTCTCTTCCAGTCGTTCGAGTGTCAGTGCGTCGACTAGACGCTGTAGGCTTCGATCCATGGTCTTGTATGAAAATTATTGGAACGAATATTCCGGCGTCGGAAACTGTTCTTGCTTAACTTCATTGACAAACGACTCGACCGCACCTTGGATAGAGCCGGCTTGTTCCATATAGTTTTTCGAAAACCGCGTCCGCTTACCTGGCCAAATATCGAGAATGTCGTACAGCACGAGAATCTGCCCATCAACGTCCGCGCCTGCGCCAATACCAATCACCGGCACGGTCGCGTTACGCGTAATTTCTTCCGCAAGCGCCATCGGCACGCACTCGAGCAATAGGATATCGGCACCGGCCTCTTCCAGGGCGAGCGCATCGTCGACCATTTTTTTTGCCGCCTCATCGTCGCGTCCCTGAACTCGATAGGCTCCGAATTTATGAATCGCTTGCGGCGTCAGCCCGAGATGCGCACACACCGGGATGCCGCAATCCGTAAGACGCGAAACCATTGGGATTTCTAATGCTCCCCATTCCAGTTTCACAATCTCGGCGCCGCCTTCTTTCATTAATCGCGCGGCGTTGTGCATGCAGTCCTGTGCAGAGGAATAACTCATAAACGGCATGTCAGCCATCACCATTGCCCGTCGGCTTCCGCGCACGACCAGCTGGGTGTGATAGATCATTTCTTCGACCGTGACCGGGATCGTTGTTTCACGACCTTGCACCACCATGCCAAGAGAATCGCCGACCAAAATAAAGTCGATGCCTGCGTTATCTAGCACGGTAGCAAAACCTGCATCGTAGGCGGTTAGAGAGGCAATCTTCGTGCCCGCCCTTTTCTGCTTTTGCAGGTCTAACAGAGTCACTTTCTTAATATCGTTTTGCGCACTCAATTTCCTACCTCCTGCACATGCGGCTCGTTGGATAAGTATAGGTCATAGTCGGAACCGGCGGTATTTACGATCGTTTCGCAAAACGCGACGACAGCATTATTGGCGATTAACACCACTCATGAATCGCTCCAGCGCGACGCATGCGCGCGTGTGTGTCCCCTGACCGACGAGTTTCGTTCCTTCATACGAAAGAACTTCGAACGTTACTAATTGCTCGGTGATCACGGTTACGGTGGAAGTCGTTCTTACTGTTGCTCCAACCGCTGTAGCCGCCAAGTGTTTAACATCGACATGGGTACCGACCGATACGGATCCGTCAGGAAGCAATGGGGCTATTGACGCTGCGCAAGCTATCTCCATCGCAAAAATCATTTGAGGCGTCGCAAACACCATCGGCATGCCGGGAACTCGGTATCCAACCGTAAGCTCGTCAGTTACGATCAGCGATTCTTCGCGGGCTGTTCCGATAGGAATCATGCTTGTCAGTGCTTGATGCTTCATTATTATTATTTAGAAAAAAGTCCTACCCATCATGGTTGGGTTGACGCCAAATAACGTCTGGTGCAGGTAAAATAGAATCATGAACGAGCATCCACCGACGGCAATAACCAATGACTCTTTCATCCACGGCAGCTTGGCGGGTTTTTGGTACGGTTGCCGTGCTGTCAGCGCCATAGTCAAAAACCCGATTAACGCCAAACCGCCGAATAGCGTGATGGTTGCCAAGTCGCCCTTTAAAAGTAAGTGGGTCAGAAACCATACCGTCGCGCCTGCTACTAGCGGTTGCTTAAGCCAGCGACGTAAGTTTGACGGTGCAAATTGAGCAGCTGCGAGAACGAACCCGACGAACATCAATGGCAGCACAAACAGCCGATAAGATGCCGACGGCCACCAAATTGGGGTGAATGGCATTGCCGATTTTCCGACAATCATTAACGCCAGCGCCAGCAATGCAATCGTGCAATACGCAATTAAATACGCTACCGATCCGAACCGCGCGATCAACGTAGCGCGAATTGGCGCGAGATTGTGCGCGATCTGCGCGCAGGCAAGCACGAGCAATCCACCAAGGAGTAGGAACATTAGCTCAGAGCGGCCTACGCAGATCCATTAGACGATCGCTCAGGCACGCTTCATCCAAGCTTTAACCGCTGCAGCAATTTCATCTGGTGAATCTTCTTGCAGAAAATGCAGGCCCTTGACGGTAACTTCACTGGTATTCTTCCAACTGCGCGCGAATTCGCCGGCGGGCCCATTCATAATCATGCCGGGATCTCCGGCGATGAACAGCTTCGGCATGTCAGCATCTTTCATGTAAGCACCGTATGCGTCGACGGTTTCACACACGTCGTTCGGTTCATCACCAAGCGGGATTTGTCGGGGCCAGGTTAATGTCGGGCGGCGGTCTTCGCCAGGAGTTACGAATGGTGCGCGATACGCATCCATCTCCTCAGTACTTAATTTGCGGATAATCGAACCCGGCAGCACACCTTCGATAAAGACGTTCTTATCTAACACCACATCTTCACCGGCAGGAGAGCGAAACGCGCGAAAAATATCGGTAGCGGCCTCCGGCCAATCTACCCAGGGGATCCGTTTCACGAGGCCTTCCATGTGGGCAACACCTTTCACCGCACCTGGATGTTGCCGACACCAATCAAATCCTAGCGCGGTTCCCCAGTCGTGGATCACGAAAGTGACATTATCTTTTATGCCCAGCGCATCCCAAGCACCGTAGAGGTAGGACTGATGTTCTTTGAATGTGTAACGATCGGGACCCGAATTCGACAATTTATCCGAATCACCCATGCCAATTAAATCAACCGCAATGCAACGACCCAAATCGGCTAGTTGCGGCATGATATTACGCCACAAATACGAAGACGTCGGATTGCCATGTTGAAAAATTATTGGGTCACCAGAGCCCATTTCGACGTACGCCATTTTGTGCCCAAGCACTTCAACGGTTTTCTTCTTTGCCCTCCAATCTTTTTTGTCCATGTTCTATTCCTTTTATGCGATCGCACCCGATCCGCGTAACTGATTTATTTCTTCACTCGTGTAGCCCGCGTCCTGCAGCAAGGCAGTGGTGTGGCCTCCTACCTCAGGAGCGCCTGACGGAACGGCGGCCGGGGTACGGCTAAAGCGAGGTGCCGGCGCAGGTTGGGAAAGCCCATCCACTTCGACAAACGTGCCTCTCGCGACATTATGTTTGTGCACTCGCGCCTCATCCAAATCTAAGACGGGGGCAAAACAGATATCGGTGCCTTCCATTATCGCTGTCCATTCGTCGCGCGTTTTGGTCGCAAACACGGCGCTTAATTTGGACTTCAAGTCGGGCCAGGCCGATTTGTCGTGTTGCGCGTCAAACGCAGGATCGTCTAAGCCAATGGTCTCGCGTAGCAAGGCGTAGAACTGAGGTTCAATTGAACCGATTGAAATATGCTTCGCATCTTTTGTTGCGTAACAGCCGTAGAAATGCGCGCCGCCATCAAGCATGTTGTCTTCACGGTTATTCGTCCACATGCCGTTGTCTTTCATTGCGTAGATCATGCCGAGCAGCATCGAAGCCCCATCGACCATCGCCGTATCGACGACCTGTCCTTTGCCGGAGCGAGCAGCCTCCAAAAGTCCACAGACCATGCCGAATGCGAGCAGCATTGTCCCGCCGCCGAAATCACCGATTAAGTTTAGCGGCGGAATGGGACCGGCAGCTTTGGTGCCAATGGCGTGCAAGGCGCCCGTCAAGGCGATGTAATTTATGTCGTGACCTGCGGCGTTTGCTAACGGCCCGTCTTGTCCCCAACCGGTCATGCGGCCGTAGACGAGTTTGGGATTCTTTGCGAGACACACATCAGGGCCGAGGCCGAGACGTTCCATTACCCCGGGACGAAACGGTTCGAACATTCCGTCTGCCGTTTCGATGAGCCGCAGAGCCACCTTGATCCCCTCGGGGTCTTTTAAATTTAACGCGACTGAGCGACGACTTCGACTACCAGCACCCGGAGCCGCACGGCCACCTGGACCAGCACGATCAATGCGCACAACATCGGCGCCCATGTCACCCAGAAATGTACCGCACAGCGGTCCTGGTCCAATGCCAGCAAACTCAATTATTCGGATACCGTTTAGTGGTCCCATGGTCTAACTCCTTTCTATATTCGCGAAAGCCACGACCCGCAGCGCCTGGGTAAGATGTGGTTTATCTAGCATCTTGCCGTCGAGGCTGAGCGTACCCGCGTCCGGGTTTGCTGCGAATAAATCAATCACAGCTTGCGCGTGTGCGATTTCGTCCGCACTCGGCGTAAATGCCTCGTTAATGATCGCAACTTGATTAGGGTGAATCGCTATCTTGCCGCTGAAGCCATCGCGTCGCGCGTGTTTACTCGAACGTAGGAGTCCTTCGTCATCGCGAAAATCCGGATGCACCGTGTCGACCGCTTGTACCCCAGCCGCATGCGCCGCCATTAAGGATAGTGACCGAGCCAATATATACGGTGCGGACAAATCTCCATTTTCATCTCGATTGGTCGACGCCCCAATTGCTGCGCTTAAATCTTCGGCGCCCCATGACAGCGCTGAGACCCGCGGGTTGACCTTGCGATAGCCATCCAAGGTCAGCATTGCGCCAGGGGTTTCCGTAGCGAGCGGGAATATTTTGATGTGTCCCTGCGGCAAGCCGTTAGCGATTTCTAGTGCATCCAAGTAATAACTCAAACGATTCGAATCTTCGACGGTTTCAGCCTTAGGCAGTAGAAGCCCGTCTGGCTTGCCCGCAATGATGCCTGTCAAATCGAGCAAGGCGTCTGAAGTATCCAACGGATTGATCCGCACATACAGCTGGCAGACTGAGCGATCGGCATTGCGCAAATACTCGCAGGTCAGTTCGCGCGCGATCGGGCGACGTGCTGCGGCGACTGAGTCTTCGAGATCGATAATTAGTGCATCCGCGCCGGTCCCTGCGCCTTTTCCCAACTTCTTTTCACTGTCGCCGGGGACGAATAGCCAGGTGCGCGGCATCATGTTTTCGGCCTCTTGAGCATCAGGCCATTTCGCGTACACGTTGCCACGACTTCGTCGCGTTGATTATAAGCCGTGTGTAAGAACGTCACGATGCCGTTATCTGGTCGCGATTTACTTTCGCGTTTGGACTTAATCTCCGTTCGGACGTGCAAGGTGTCGCCATGAAAAACGGGCGCCGGAAAGCGCACGTCATCCCAGCCCAAATTTCCGACCGTCGTGCCTAAGGTTGTGTCGTAAACCGTCACGCCGACCATCAACGCCAAGGTGAAGCAACTATTGACTAAGCGCTGACCAAATTCCGTTTCGTTC